>JACQDG010000321.1 GCA_016201185.1 Acidobacteriota bacterium
CTCATCATCAAAGACCCACCGGATGGTCTTGCCGAACTCCGTTCCCAGGCGCTTCTTGTAAGCTTCGAGCGTGGTCTCGAGAAAAACAGGCGCGGTGGCGGGGTTGGTGAGATCGACGTAAGGAAAGCCGGCGGTCCAGGGGCTGCCGCCGGCGCGGCGGAGCCGGAAGACAAGCAGCGAATCGCCGGGGCGCAAATCCGCTCGGTCCTGAATTCGCCGGGCCGATATGATGCTTCCGCCCTCACTTTTTTGAGCCGCGAAAACGCCGACCGCAGCGCCCCGGCCGGGAAGATTCCGCTGGGGGCCGGAAACCAGTTCGGCCTGCACGTATTGGGAGGCCGTATCCGGGGCGCGCGAAGGCACATGCCCGCCGGCAAAGCCGGCAGGATAGCTGTTCTCATCGTAAATGTTGACGAACAGGCCGAGCCTCTTGCCCTCCTCGACCGACAGCTTCCACAGCCGGAACCATTCCTCGCTCAGGTATTCGGTCATCAGGCCGGGCCGGGGATGAACGAACACTCCGCCCATGCCTTGCCGTCGAAATTGGGATAGTTGCTCCTTGAGCCGAGGCCATTCCAGCTCGTCGTTCCAGACCCATAGCGGCATGGAGCGAAATTCGGCCGGGGAATTCTGAAAGTTTTCTCGCAGCTGCAGCGCTGTTACCGGAGCCGGTCCGGCGGCCAGGGCTTTCGGGTTCAGCAAGGATTGCGGCTGGGCGCTGCGCTGCGGCGTGGCAACGCCGACAAGAGCCAGTGAGGGCGCGGCTAGAATGAAGACTTTCCAGGTTCGTTTCATGTGGTTCTCCCTACAGTTTCTTTCCAGTCCGGTTTCCGTTATAACCCAAAAGTGGCTTTCTCGTTCCGGGAAAATCGAAGGGGTTTCGAAGAAGGTGCGCTCCTGGCCTGGGTCGGCCAGCGTGGCGACTTCCCCCGCCTTCTGCCGCTCCAGGCCCTTTCCCAGGCGGCGGACAATGTTGGTCTCATAAGTCAAGTTTGACCTTTTTTCGCTCCCGATCATGTGACCCTGGCCACCGACCCTGGTAGCATAGGCCAGTACGATCTCGCTATCGGAGTTACTGATGAACCCTGAATCACAAGACCCGCGCGCGGTCAACCTGATCCGATGGCAGGAGCGGCTTGCCCGCTGGCGTTCGCCTCTCGCGATCCTGGCGGCCGGGTTCCTCGCTTTTGAGACCCTCAGCGGCCTCTCGATGCTCCTGTTGCCCTTCAGCATCCCGAACCAGGTCATGGTCTTGGTGCACACGGTCATCGGGCTGGCCTTCCTGCTGGTCTGTGCCTGGTACCTGGTCCGGCACTGGCTCGCCTATTGGCGCAGCCCGCTGAGCCACAACCTGCTGCTGGGCTATGTGGGAGGTGTGGCTCTCCTGCTTTGCCTGCTTTCAGGCGTCGTGCTGACCATCCAGGCCGCCTTCGGGCGGCGGATCAGCTATGCCTGGGACACCGTACATATTGTTACGACCTTCGCGACCCTCGCCTTCATTCTTTTCCACGTTGTTCTGATCGTGGTCCGCGACCGGAAGACGGCCACCGCAGCGCCCGCCGCGATACCCCAGGCGGCTGGCGCCTATGGCAAGGGGACTTTGGTTTTTGTGCTGGCTTCTCTAGCCGTTGTACTGCTTGGCTGGGTGGCCTATCGGCCGGTGACGCTTAAGAAAGACTTTCCTGCCGACTACAGCTTCAAGTACGGCCCGAACCGGCCGTTCGCTCCCAGCCTGGCAGCCACGGCGGATGGCAAGGTGATGGACGCCAGGCTGCTTTCCGGCGCCCGTTCCTGCGGCACCTCAGGCTGCCACGAACAGATCGTCGAAGAATGGGAATCGAGCGCCCACCGCTGGTCCGCCATGGACCCAGCGTTCCAGAAGGTTCAGATCACCATGGCGCAGCAGAACGGCCCGGAATCCACCCGCTACTGTGGCGGCTGCCACGACCCCATTTCGCTTTTCTCCGGCACCAAGAACCTTTTTGTTGAGAATGAAAAGCTGACCGCGCTCGAAGGCTTCCAGGAGGGCGTCTCCTGCTTGGCCTGCCACTCCGTCCGGAAGGTGGACGTGAAAGGCAACGCCAACTTCGTCATCGCCCGGCCGGTGCGCTACATGTTCGAGCTCGAATACGACCGTCGTCAGAGCCGCGCCAACCGCTTCTTGCGCGACTTCCTGATCCGGGCCTACCCGGACCGGCACGTGAAGGACTTGAGCAAGCGGCTGTTCAAGGCCCCGGAATATTGCGCCGCCTGTCACAAGCAGTTCGTCGACCAGGAAATCAACCGCGTCGGCTGGGTGCAGTTGCAAAACCAGTTCGACAACTGGCGCCAGAGCCGCTGGAACCATCCTGGCGACGCCAAGAGGACTATCGAGTGCCGGGAGTGCCACATGCCGCTGGTCGCCTCGAGCGACCCGGCCGCCGGCGACGCTATGGATTACAACCGCTCGCCCCGTGACGGCAAGCACCGCAGCCATCGCTTTGCCGCCGCCAACCAGTTCATTCCCCCGCTGCTGAAACTGCCCGGATGGGAAAAGCAAGTGGACCTGGTGGAAAAGTGGCTCCAGGGCCGCTACGAGATTCCTGAAATTGCGGATAAGTGGATGAAGGGAGCGGTAGCGGGCCTGGAGATGGACACGCCGGAAGCAGTCCGGCCCGGAGAAAAGGTAGATGTGAAGCTCACCATCACCTCCAACAAGGTCGGCCACGACTTCCCGACCGGCCCCCTGGATATTATACAGGCATGGGTCGAGCTGGTAGCCAGGGATGACCAGGGGAACGTTGTCTTCTCGACGGGCACGGTGGATTCCAAGGGCTTCATCCAGCCCGGGGCCTTCATGTTCAAGGCCGAGCCCGTAGACCAGTACGGCAACCTGATCGACCGCCACAACCTGTGGGAGATGGTCGGGGTGCGCTATCGCCGCAGTCTTTTCCCCGGCTTCTCCGACACGGCGGAGTTCACCTTCTCCTGCCCGCAGTTGGCGCCCGTTCGTGCCAAGCAGTTCCCGCTGGCGGTTTCCTACCAGCTCGGGGCGCCGAACAGGCAAGCGCGGAAGCTTGAAGTCCGGGCCCGGCTTTGTTATCGCAAGATCGACCAGTTCCTGCTCAACTTCCTGTTCGGCGAAAAGAGCGGCCTGACCTCGCCGGTTACGGAGATGGTCGCTTTAACTCGGGTCATTGAAATTCGGAACTAGCCGCCATGCCGGCCTTTTCGCGCCGCAAGAAGCTGATTCTCTGGTACACATTACTTAGTGCTGCTCTTGTTGTGGCCGCCAGCGGGGGCCTGTTATTGATGCGCCGTCCGGCGCCGGCCTATTCGCCGGGCGGAGACGTGGAGGGCGTCACCAGCGAGCTCGACCGGAACCTGCCGGCCGGTTATCCGCGCGTGCAGTTTGTCAACGTCGCGAAGCAGGCGGGCATCAACTTCAAGCATTTCCACGGTAAGCGATCCACGCAACTCCCGGAGGACATGGGCTCCGGGGCCGCCTGGGGAGACTACGATAACGACGGCAACCCGGATCTGTATATTTGCGATATAGCCGCGCCGCTGACCGCCTCTCCGGAAGAAGTTGTCGCGTCCCCTGGCGGCAACCGCCTTTACCACAACAACGGCAACGGGACATTTACCGACGTGACAGCCAAGGCCGGGGTCGGCTTCAAGGGCATCGCGATGGCCGCCGCCTGGGCCGATTACGACAACGACGGCTTCCTCGACCTGGTCGTGACCAGCTTCGACCGCATTGTTCTGTATCATAATCGCGGCGATGGAACCTTCGAAGAGGTCTCCCGCGCCGCCGGTGTGGATAAGTTCCGCGGTTTCTGGGCCGGGGCTTCCTGGGCGGATTACGATCGCGACGGGTTTGCGGACCTGTATGTTTGCGGCTATGTGAAGTACGACTTCAAGCCTGCGTATCTCGGGAAAACATCACATCAATATACGGTCGTGATTCCTTTCACCCTCAACCCTTCCTCCTACCCTCCGGAGCGCAACCTGCTGTTTCACAACAACGGCAACGGGACCTTCACCGAAGTAGCACGCAAGGCCGGTGTGGACAATCCGACCGGGCGCAGCCTTTCGGCCGCTTGGGCCGACTTCGACGGCGACGGCTGGCCCGATCTCTACGTGGCCAACGACGTCTCCGACAACGCCATGTTCCTGAACCTGCACAACGGCCGCTTCAAGGACATTTCCTACCAGGCCTGGGTGGCTGATTACCGCGGGGCGATGGGGCTGGGAGTGGGTGACTTTGACCGCGACGGCGACCTCGACATTTTCATCACCCATTGGATCGCCCAGCAGGATGCCCTTTTTTGGAATCTGCGTTACAGCAAGGAAGGCGGCTCTACGCCGGGGCCGCTGAAGTTCACCGACATTGCCGACATGATGGGCCTGGGTCAGATATCTTTGAAGACGATCGGTTGGGGGACTTCCTTTTTTGACTACGACAACGACGGGCAGCTTGATCTGTTCGCCGCCAACGGCAGCACCTTCCAGGACGAGAAGGACCCGAGCCGCCTGGTCCCCATGAAGAACTTCCTCTTCTGGCAAAAGAGCCCGGAGGACGGGTTTTTCGAGTTGGGCGCAGTTAGCGGAGCCGTTTTCAACGAGCTGCACGTGGGGCGCGGCGCCGCCTTCGCCGATTACGACAACGACGGCAACGTGGATGTTTTCGTCGTGAATCACAACGACGGGCCGCTCTTGCTTCACAACGAAGGCGGCAACCGGGGCAACTGGCTGAAGGTCCGGCTCCGCTCGACGCGCAGCAACCGCAGCGGGTTTGGCACGAAGGTGGAAATCCAGACCGGGCCGAACAAGCAATTCCAGGAAATCGGCAGCCAGCCTTCCTATCTCTCTCAGCATGCCCTGGAAGCCCACTTCGGCCTGGGCAAGGCGACGCAGGTGGACCGCCTCACGGTCCGCTTCCCAAGCGGCGTCACGCGCGAACTCCAAAACGTCCGCGCAAACCGCGTTGTTGTCGTGGAGGAATAGTTGGGCAAGCGCGTCATCCTCGGCGCGGCTTTGTTCGTCGCGGCAATCCTGGGCGCGCTTCTATCCCGAGGCCGGTTCTGGCAGCCTTCCGAGGAGACCACCCAGGAAGGCCCCGCCAAGCAGCGCGTGCGGGAATTCTGGAGGCTGTTCAATGAAGCCAACCAGCGGCGCATGGAGGGAAACTTCACGCCTGCGGTGGCTCTCTATCGCGAATGCCTCAAGTTGAATTCTGTCCATGAAGACTCACTTTATTACCTGGGCGCCAGCCTTGAAGAGATTGGCGAATATGTGGAAGCCTCGGCTGCTTACCATAAGCTGACGGAGGTAAATCCTTCGAGCGGCCGGGGCTTTTCCCAGTTAGGGCAAGTGTTGTCCGTCCAGGCGCCGGGAGCGCCCGTAAATCTCGATGAGGCGCGCCGCGCTTACGAGCGGGCCATACAGATTAACAGTGAACAGTCGGGCGGTTTTCTCAGGCTGGGCTTGCTGGATCTCGATCAAGGGCGCTCTTCCGAGGCCCTGAAAAGCTTCCAGGTTGCAGCCAAGTTTGGCTCGCCGGAAGGCATCTTCCTGGCCGGCTACACGGAGCTTCTCCAGAACCATCCCCGCGAGGCCATGCCGTCTTTTCGCCGGGTCCTGGAAGCATATGAGCGGGAGCGCCGGGTGGCAGCCCGCGGCGTTTTATCGGAAGGTGATGTCCTGCCGGCGCTGGGAAAGCCGCTCACGGCGCTGGAACGGGCGGCCATCCAATCCATGCTCTATTTGTATTGGACCGTGGCGCCCGGCGGAGGCTATCCGCCTGGTGTGCCGCGGGTGTTTCAGGTCCATGATCGCCCGGAGTTAAGCGCGGATTGGAAGCCCGCCGATTCGCAGCTTGGCACCCGCAGTGGCGGCCGGGCCGCCTGGGCCGACTTCGATCGCGACGGCCGCGTGGACTTAGTAGTCGTCGGCGCCGGCCAACCCGTGCGCCTTTACCAGAATCGCGAAGATGGGTTTGTGGACGTCACCCGGACCGCCGGGCTCGGCGGCGCGCGGGACGCCTGGGATGCCGTTTGGGGAGACTACGACGGCGATGGTTTCCCGGACCTTTACCTGGTCCGCTCAGGCTTCCTCGGCAGCGGGCAAAATCAGCTCTTCCACAACAACGGCAACGGCGCCTTTACCGACGTAACCACCGCCACAGGTCTGCATGAAGTCCGCTCCACAGCCCGCGCTCTTTTCGTCGACCTCGACGGAGATGGCCGGCCTGAGCTAGTTGAGGCCGGCGCGTCAAGCGCCGAATCCGGCCCACTGCGCGTGTATCGCTACGAAGGCAAGCAGTGGCGCGACAAGACCGCCGAGTGGGGCCTCGCTGCGCGCGGCACGGCCGTCGATTGCGCCGCGGCGGATTACGACCGGGACGGAAAAACGGACCTGTTTGTTCTCTTCTGGCAGAAGGAAGTGGCTCTCTTCCGCAACCAGGGCAAGGGACACTTCGTCAACTCGACCGAGCAAGCCGGGCTGAAGGGCGTTCACGGCCAGGGGTTCAGCTCACTCTTCTTTGACTACGACAAGGACGGGTTGCCCGATCTTCTGCTCGCCAGCTACGCCGCTCCTCCGGACGCGGCCAGCAGTTACCTCCAGCCAGATTTTCGTTCCCGCCGCCACACGCCACGGCTGTTCCGAAACCGGGGCGCCGGACGTTTTGAGGAAGTGACAGACAAGGCTGGCCTGCTCCGTAGCTATGGCACGGTGCAGGCGCTGGCTGTGGACGTGAATGGGGACGGATGGCCGGACCTGGTCTTCGCTAACGGAAGCCTGGACTCGCGCCGCCTTGAGCCGAGCGTTATTCTCGAAAACCGTCAGGGCAAAGAGTTCGGGGAAGCGGCTTACCTGCCCTCCTTTGACCGGCCGGGCAATTTCATCGGCGTGTCGGCTGCTGATCTGAATCAAGACGAGAAACCCGCGCTTTACTTTGCGACGAACCCAATATTTCGCCAAAGCCGGTTTTCCGGAGGCCTGTTCCTGAAACCGTCGGTTGTCAAAAAAACCGGCGCAAAGGACTGTCGCTGAGCCAAGTCCTGGAATTCCCTCCCGTCCCATGAGCTGCAACGACTTGAATCAAAGAGCCTTGTCGTAAATCCCTCGGATAAGGTCCGGGCTTACCAGGCAACCTCCTTCTTGGGGCGCAACGACCACAGGTATTCCACGATACGGTTGATCTCTTCATTGGACAGGGAGCTTCTCCAAGCCGGCATGTAAAGAGGCGGCGCGGGCTTATTGGAGTTCTCCACGGGGGGCAGTTTTCCGGAGCGGATGATGTTAGCGACCTCGGGCTTCGTGTAGTCCTCGGCCACATGCAGCAGCGAAGGCACTTCCCCACCCTGGCTGTTCGGGTTGGGAACGCCGCCCTGCAACTCCATGCCATGGCATCCCACGCAGCCGTAGCGGACAAATGTCTGTTTCCCTGCCTCAA
>JACQDG010000050.1 GCA_016201185.1 Acidobacteriota bacterium
GCCCAGCACCACCATAACCAGGTCCTCGGCCATGAGTTCCTGGGCGGCCTCCGCAATCAAGTCGGCCCCCTTTTGCGCGCTGAGCCGCGAGACGATGCCGATCAGCGGGCGGTCCAGCTTGTCCGCCGGGAGGCCGAACTGCTCGAGGAGGTCTTGCTTGCACTTCCGCTTGCCGCTCAGATCGCCGGGGCTGTAATTGGCCGCCAGGTGCTTGTCCGTAGCGGGATTCCACTGGCTGTAATCGACGCCGTTGACGATGCCGCTCAGCACCAGGCTGCGGTGGCGGAGCAGCCCATCCAGCCCGAAACCGTATTCCTCGGTCTGAATCTCGCGCGCGTAACCGCGGCTCACCGTGTTAATGGCGTCGGAATAGACGATGCCGGCCTTGAGCAGGTTCACCTTGCCGTAGAACTCCAGCCCGTCGACGGTGAACAGGCCCGCGGGCACGCCGATCTGGTCCAGCACTTCGGGCGCAAACAGGCCCTGGTAGCCGAGGTTGTGGATGGTGAACAAGGCCGGAATCGACGACAAGGCCGTGGCCCGGGAGTACACGGAGCGCAGCAGGACGGGCGCCAGCGCGCTTTGCCAGTCGTGGCAGTGAATCAGGTCGGGATGAAAATCGAGTTGCGCGATTTCCAGGGCGGCGCGGCAGAACAGGGCGAAGCGCTCGGCGTTATCCGGGTAGTCGCCGGCCGGAGTGCCGTATAGAGCGGCGCGATCGAAAAAGAGCGGATACGCGACAAAGTAGAATTTGACGCCCTGGTGGACCACCGTTTGCACGGAAGGGAAGCAGGTATGCGGTCCCAGCGGAACGGTGAGGCTGGGAAACAGCGTGGCCGGCTGGTCCAGCCGGGTCATCCTATGAAGCGGCAAGACTACGGCCACCTGGTGGCCGAGCGTCTGCACAGCCTGCGGCAGCGCGCCGACCACGTCGGCCAAGCCCCCGGTCTTCGAGAACGGTACCGCTTCGGAAGCGACCATCAGGATTTTCATATGTGCATGAATCGGTCAAACGAGAGGATAGCTCTACAGGCTAGTGAAAAAGGCGGGCAAAGTCAAAGGAAGGGCTGGCAGACAACCCTCTTGTGCTAGATTCAAAGTATGTCGTTCGCCACGGTGCCGGAGGCCGTCGAAGAGATCCTTGAGGGGCGGATGCTGGTGGTGGTGGACGACGAGGACCGCGAAAATGAAGGCGACCTCACCCTGGCCGCTGAAAAAGTTACCCCGGAGCTGATCAACTTCATGGCCCGCCACGGGCGCGGGCTGATCTGCCTGGCGCTCACCGAAGAGCGCCTGGAGCACTTGCGCATCCCCCTGATGACCCAGCAGAACACCTCGCTTTACGGGACGGCGTTCTGCGAAACGATTGACGCGCGGCACGGCGTAACAACCGGCATCTCGGCGGCCGACCGGGCGCGGACTATCGAGGTGGCCATTGACCCGGCGTCGACGGCGGCCGACCTAGCCCGGCCCGGCCACGTGCTGCCGTTGCGGGCGCGCAAGGGCGGCGTGCTGGTCCGCGCCGGGCAGACCGAGGCTTCGGTGGACCTGGCGCGCATGGCCGGCCTGGTCCCGGCCGGGGTGATCTGCGAAATCATGAACGACGACGGATCGATGGCCCGCGTCCCCCAACTGCTCGAGTTCTGCGCGCGGCACGGGCTGAAGATGCTGACCATCGCCGAACTGATCCGCTACCGGCTGCAGCACGAGCGGTTTCTGCGGCGGATCGCCGAGGGCTCGGTCCAGACGCCCTACGGGGAATTCCGCACCATTGCCTACCAGAGCGAGACGGACCCGGAAATCCACGTGGCGCTGGTGCGGGGCGAAGTGGAAAACGCCGAGTCCGTGCTGGTGCGCATGCACTCCCGGTGCCTGCTGGGCGACGTGTTCCATTCGACTCTGTGCGAGTGCCACCAGCTCGTGGAGCGCTCGCTCGAGCGGATCGCGGAAGAGGGGAAAGGAGTGCTGGTCTACCTGCACCACACCGGCCCGGGCTACTACGTGGAGACGGGCCCGGAGGGCGCCAAGCGCATGGTCTCCCACGGCCGCGAATATTACCAATATTTAGGGGAGGCGGGCCAGCGCCGCCTACAGTACGAATCGGGCATCGGGGCGCAGATCCTTTCCGACCTCAAGCTACGAGCCATACGCCTGCTCACCAATCACCCGCGAAAGATTGTGGCCCTGGAAGGATTCGGGATCCGGATCGTGGACCAGGTGCCGGTCGCTGCAGCCACAATCCACGAGCCGGGAAGGAAAGGCTAGCGCCGCCTATTCGTACCGCAACGCTTCGATCGGATCCAGGCGCGCGGCCTTGCGGGCCGGGTAGAGGCCGAAGAAAATCCCCATGGCCGCCGAGAAGACCACCGCCACGCCGATCGACAGCGGCGAAATCGTGCTGGGCCATTCGAGAATGTTGGTCAGCAGCCGCGAGGCGCCCAGTCCGAAGAAGATCCCCATCAGGCCGCCGCACCCGCTCAACACCACCGCCTCTGCCAGAAACTGCGTTTCCACGTCCCGCTCCGTGGCCCCGATGGCCATCCGCACGCCGATCTCGCGGGTGCGCTCGGTTACGGAGACCAGCATGATATTCATAATGCCGATGCCGCCCACCAGCAGGGAAACCGAGGCCACCGCTCCCAGCAGCAGGGTCATCACCTGGCCCGACTGATCGGCCAACTGGGCGATGTCGGCCAGGTTGCGGACGCCGAAATCATCCTCCTGGTCGGCCCGGATGCGGTGCCGCTCGTGGAGCAACTCCTCGATCTGCTTCTGCACCAGCGCCGTCGACTCCTTGGTGGGCGCCTGCACGATGATGTAGTTCAGCCAGGTGTAGCCGGTGATCTTCTTCTGCACCGTGGTATAAGGTATAAAGACCTGGTCATCCTGGCTGAAGCCCATCCCGCTCTGGCCCTTTTCGTCGGCGACGCCCACCACGCGAAACGGCAGATTCTTGATGCGGACGGCCTTGCCGATGGGGTCCTCGCTGCCGAACAAGTTGTCCTTCACATCCTTGCCCAGAACGACCACGTTGTTGGTCAGCTCCACGTCTTCACTGGTGAAGATCGTCCCGCGGGTCGTCGACCAGTCCTTCATGACGAAGTAATCCGGTTCCACGCCGTTGACGCGGGTCTGCCAGTTCTGGTTGCCGTAAACCACTTGCACGTTGCCGTTGGCGCCGGGCGAGATCCTTTTGACAGCGCTGCACTGGCGCTTAATGGCCACCAGGTCGTCGTAGATCAAAGTGCGGATGCTCCCCCAACCGCCATGCATGTGCGGCCCCCGGCCGGAGCCGGCCATCACAAACACCACGTTCGAGCCGAGCGAGGCGATTTGCGACTGCACTTGCCGGTTAGCCCCCTGGCCGACCCCCACCATGGTGATCACTGCCCCCACGCCGATGATGATACCCAGCATGGTGAGAGCGGCGCGCATCTTGTGGCGCGCCAGGGCGCGAAAAGCGATCCGCAGGATCATCGCGAACTTCATTTGTCCTCCTCGTCTTCGTCCTCGCCGATCACCGGCATGGCGGGTAGAATGTCCGCGGCGCGCGGTGGGTGGGCCACGCGCTCGTCCTTGCGGATTTTGCCGTCGCCAAAGATAACCTGGCGCTTGGCGAAGCAGGCGATGTCGGGCTCGTGCGTCACCAGCACGATGGTCAGCCCGGTGTCATCGTTCAGCCGCTGCAAAACGTCCATGATCTCGACCGCCGTGCGGCTGTCCAGGTTTCCCGTGGGCTCGTCGGCCAGCAGGATTGACGGACGATTCATCAGGGCCCGCCCGATGGCCACGCGCTGCTGCTGGCCACCGGAAAGCTGGCTTGGGAAATGGTGCGCGCGGTCGGCCAGCCCCACCTGGTGGAGCGCAGTCAGCGCCTGCTCTTGCCTCTGCTCCACATCCATACCGGCATAGATGCCGGGCAGCTCCACGTTCTCCAGGGCCGTAGTGCGCGGCAGCAGGTTGAAGCCCTGGAACACAAACCCAATATTCCGGTTCCGGATGTGGGCTAGCTCCACTTTGGACAGGCCGGCCACGTTGATGCTGTTCAGGTAGTAGGCGCCGCGGGTAGGCTTGTCCAGGCAGCCCACGATATTCATGAAGGTCGACTTGCCGCTGCCGCTGGCCCCCATGATCGCCACGAATTCCTGCCGGGCGATCTCGATCGAGATGCCGCGCAGGGCGTGCACCTGCACTTCGCCCAGGTCGTAAGTCTTGTGGACACCCTCGATGCGGATCAGCTTCTGGTCCGACTCGCGGCCCAACTGCGCCGCGGCCGCCTGCTGCTCTACCCCGGTGCTCATCGCTTTGGGCCTGCCCCCGGCATTCCCGGCCGCATGCCGCCGCCGCCCATTCCCGGACCAAAACCGGTCATGCCGCGGTTGGGCAGCTCCTTGCCGGTCACCACCTCTTCGCCGGGGTTCAATTCTCCTTGCACCAAGCCGGCCATTTCCGTGAAGGTGAAGTCGGTGATGCCAAGCTTTACCACCACCGGACGCAGTTGCTTGTCGGGTTGGAGCACATAAATCGTCTTGATGTCGGAGGCGCCGCCGGGCCGGCCTCCGCCCATGCCGGCTCCCATGCCGCCGCCCATACCACCAGCGACGCCGCGCATGCTGCCGCCCCCGACCTTCCCGCCGCTCATTCCGGCGCCCATACCGCCACCCCCGGGACCGCCCGCTCCGCCCTCGCGAGAGGGCGCCATGCCGGGACGACCTTCTCCTCCATCCTTCATCTGGAACTTGGCCATTAGGGCCTTCCGCTCCGGCTCCTCCGGTCGGTAGCGCAGCGCGCCGTTCGGGATCTTGAGGGCATTCCTGGCTTCGGCCACTGGTATGGTCACGTAGGCGGTCATGCCGGGCAACAGCTTCTGGTCGGGATTGTCGAACTCGATCACGGTGTCATAGGTGACCACGTTCTGCACGGTCTGGGGATTTATCCGGATTTGCGCGACGCGGCCGAAGAAGGTTTCCTTCGGAAAAGCATCTACCTTGAAGCGGGCCCGGGCTCCTTCCCGGATGTTACCCACGTCGCTTTCGTCGGTCTTGGCGTAGACCAGCATTTTCGTCAGGTCCTGGGCAATCGTAAAAAGGGTCGGCGCCTGGAAACTGGCGGCTACCGTCTGTCCCACGTCCACATTGCGTGCCACCACGGTACCGTCGATCGGGGCGTAAATGATGGTGTGGGCCAGGTTTACCTTGGCCAGATCGAGGGTGGCGCGCCTTTGCTCCACCTGGGCCTTGGCCTGGGCCAACTGGGAAATGGCCGCCTGCACGCGGGTCCGTGACTGCTCGGCCATCGCTTTGGCCGACCGCGTGACAGCCGCGGCCGTGTCGTAGGTGCTCTGCATCTGGTCGCGGATGGCGGCCGCTACGATCCCCTGCTTGAACAGATCGGCGTTGCGGTCCAGATCCAGCTTGGCCTGGCGCTGCATGGCAGCGGCCTTTTCGACGTTGGCCTCGGCGCTGGCCAGGTCGGCCTTCATGGTCTCGATGTTCGCTGCGAGGGCCCTCTGATTGGCAAGGGCATTCTCCACGTCAGCTTCAGCCTGCTGCAATTGCGCCTTGAAAATGGATTGCTCAATCTGCGCCACTATCATGCCGGTCTTGACGCGCGAGTTGAAATCGACGTAGAGCTTGTCGATGACGCCGGAAACCTGCGAGCCCACTTGAACCGTGGTGACCGCGTTGATGGTGCCCGTCGCGTTCACTTCCGAGTGAATGTCGCCCTTTTCCAAAGCAGCGGTGAAATAAACCGGGTCCTTCTTCCGGCCGCGGGCGAAAGCGGCCAGCAGGGCCGCCCCGGCTATCACCAGTAAGGCGATCAGAATCCGGCGAAAAGTAAAGATGGCGGCTAACTTCCTCTGAGTCATGTGCGTATCCTATCAGAGGGAATGGCGTTAGGCTAGGGCTCTTGGTTACCCGGCAAGGGTATTCTTAGGGTTCCCGGCCGGGCCTCGGGGGCTTAATCTCGTTGCCGGCTGTTTAGTTCCGAAACGATCTTCTGGTATCGCTTCCGCTGGTCCTCGTTCAGTACCTGGATGATCTGTTTGTGGCTGGTAAGGCGGCTGTTCTTGAACTCTGCCATCAGGTTGGCCTGTTCCATGATGAGCTCATCGAGGATGTTCTCGATGGCCCGGGCTTGCGTCTCGTCCAGGTCCAGCTCGTGGCTAAGATGCTGCACAGCCAGCACCTTGTCCGGCCCGTTCAGGCTCAGGGTAGTACCGGGACGCAGCCAGTAGCGCTCGGCCAGTTCCAGACCGAAGGCGCCGGCTGCCATGCCGGACGCAAAGATGAGGGTGATCAGGGCGATGCACTTTCCCTTGCAGGAGGCAAGCTTCGGATCCAGCATGGCTCAGTCCCCTTCCGCCTCCAGGGCGGCCAGCACCACACCTCGGTTCCGGTCGAGGTCCCGGCCCAGCCGCGGCGCGCGACTCAACGGGTTCCCCGACGCCGGCCGCCCGGACAGAATGGCTTCCGGGCGGTGAATGGTGGAATAGTCGGGTTGCTCCACGGCCGCCACGTAAGCACCGAGCACGGCCAGCAACAGCACACAGACGAAAACGAGCCGCCGTCCGAAACTCCGGTCCAGTAAGAGCGCCCAGAACGGGATCTCCCGCTCCGCCTCGATGCGGTCCATCACCCGGGCATAGAAACCGGGCGCGGCCTCCAGATCGCTTCCAGTTCCTGCAGTTTGTTAGGCGGCAAATTGCCGGACAGGTAGTTTTCTAGATTCTCCCTGATAAGGACATGCATAACCTCTTCCCCCAATCATCATGGGCCGCCCTGCTCCGCGGCGGAGCAACCGGCCCCAATCGCCTGAACTCAACTTTCGCGGATCTAAAGTCCGCTTTCGAGTCACATACCATATCACAACACCCAGGCCTTGCCGAGCCGCCCGGCGGCTTTGACCAGCTTCTGGCGGGCCCGGAACAGCTTCACCTTGATGGTGTTCTCGTTGAGGCCGGTGGCAGCGGCCAGTTCCTCCACCGTCTTTCCCTCGACCTCTTTCTCAATCAGCAGCATCCGCTCTTCTTCCGGCACCTTCATCAGAAGCTTCAGGAGGTAATCCCTCTGCTCTAGCTGCGCGTCGGCGGCCGGCAGGCGGTTCCGAGGAGCCTCGGCGTTTTCGAGTCGCCGCGCCTCCTCCTCGTTCATGTCGCTCTCGTAGACCAGCCGGCGGACCCTCTGCTTGCGCAGGTAGTCGTAGCACTCGTTGACCGTGATCTTGTAAATCCAGGTCAGCAGCGAAGAGCGCAGGTCAAAACGGCCGATGGAGAAATAGACTTTGGTGAAGACCTGCTGGGCGATGTCCTCGGCGTCGTTACGGTGCCGGACGATGCCGTAAATGATGGAAAAAACCTTCGACTGGTGGCGCTCCAGGATCTCCCGAAACGCCATCTCGTCGCCGGCCTGGCAGCGCCTCACCAGCACGGCTTCCGAATTGTGATCTTGCTCCACCTTGGCTTTATGGGCCGCCTGGGGGGTTGTCACCGGCAACGGAAGCGCGCTGGAAAAGCTACTCATTCACCATTTCCGACGCGCCCCGCGCCAGGCCGGTTTCAGGAAACTGGGTCCATTTCAGCCACTTTGGGCCTGTTTCCCACGGGCATTCTGGGGCGGGCGGGGCGCCCCTGAACGGGTCAAAGTGTCAGCTTCCAGGGCGGCCGGTATTCGCGCCTCAAATACGGCCAGGCTTCCTTGTTGCCGGTGGTCTCGCTGACAGGGTCCCACTCCACCCGCTGGTGGCTGCGGAAGGCGACGTTGCCTAGCAGGGCCATGGAGGTTGAGCGATGACCGTACTCAATATCACTGACCGGGCGCTCCCGCGAGCGAATGCAGGCTACGAAGTTCCGCCAGTGTGCCAGGTTGTGGTTGCTCGAGTTCTTCCCTTCCTCCGGCTGAGTGCGGTCCACCATCTCATCCCCCTGGCGGCGGCGCTCGGGGATCAATTCGTAGCGGCTGCGGTCGACGAGCAAGGTCCCGTCGGTGCCATGAAAAAGAATCCCATATCCCGCCTTGAACATGGACTGGCCGTTCAGCTCGCGGTCTTCGTAAACGCACAGCCAATTAGGGAATTCCCAAGTGATCTGAATCGTGTCCGGAGTCTCGCGATCATCCTGGAGGTAATACTTGCCCCCGGAAGCAGTGATTACGTTGGGGCCGAGGGTGTCCATGGCCCACAGCACGATGTCGATCAGATGGACGGACCAGTCGGTGACCATGCCGCCCGCGTAATCCCAAAACCACCGGAAGCGAGAAAAGTCCTTGGGATGGACGCCGAAACGGTTGGGGTTGAAGGGCGCCTTGGGCGCCGGGCCCAGCCACATGTCCCAATCAAGGTCGGCCGGCGGCTCGGAGTCGGGCGGATTGCCGATGCCTTCCGGGTACTGGTTACCGTAATTCCAGGTGCGAACGAAGCTGATCTTGCCGAGCCGCCCGCTCCTCACAATCTCGCGGGCCCGGGCGAAATGAGGGCCCGAGCGCTGCTGCGTTCCCACCTGCACCACGCGGCTGTATTTGCGTGCCGCCTGCACCATTATCCGGCCCTCCTCCAGGGCCACGCAGATGGGCTTTTCGACATAAACGTCCTTGCCGGCCTTGCACGCCTCCACGGTCATGTAGGCGTGCCAGTGGTCCGGGGTAGAGATATCGACGACGTCGATGTCGCCGGCCGCGAGCAGGTCGCGGAAATCCTTGTAGACCCTCGCTTCCGGCGCCATGGCCTGGGCCAGCTCCAGGTTCGGCTTGTAGACGTCGCAGAGCGCGACGACCTGGCATTCCGGCATCCCCAAGACAACCTTCAGGCTGGCGCGCCCCATGCGGCCCAGCCCGATGAACCCGACCCGAATCCGGTCGTTGGCGCCGGCCACGCGGCCCGTGAACAGAGGGGTCGTCAGCAAGGCACCGGCCCCTGCGGATTTCAGAAAATCGCGGCGTTCCAGTTCAGACATGGAGACACCTTGTTCAAGATAAGGGAGCAATTGTACCAAAGAAGCGAGGCGCCAATCCGCCCGTGAATGAGGCTACAATCCTTCGCGGAGGTCGCCGCTCAGTGCACGCAGGAAGGCTGCCAGGGCATGCTTTTCTGCGCCGGAAAGGCGCAGCGGGCGAATTTCCGGATCGAGGTGTGGATTCGGGTGTCCGCCACGATCGTAAAACTCGACGACTTCCTCGAGCCTCCGGAGGCTCCCGTCATGCATGTACGGCCCGGTGCGCGCCGCCTCGCGCAGCGTAGGCGTCTTGAAATTGCCTTGTCCGGCGCCAGGGTCGGACAATCTCCCGTTGCGCCACGCCACGCCGGTGTTGTGCAGCTTCTCGTCGGAAAAGTTCGGCCCGACGTGGCAGGCGATGCAGTTGGCTTTGCCGCGGAAAAGTTGAAGCCCCTGTTGCTGCTCGGCCGAGAGAGCGTTGCGATCGCCGCTCAGGTATCGGTCGTAGGGAGCATTGCCGGAGAGGATGCTGCGGACGTAGTTCGCCAGCGCCCGGGCGATTTCGGTTGCACGTAAGCCAACACGGGAGGTCGCCTGCTCCAGACTTAGGTCCATTTCATTGCGGTCCTGAATAGGCTTAAGCACCTGCTCTTCGAGCGTTTTCATGCGGGCATCCCAGAAGAAGGCCCGTCCGTAACCGCGGTTGATCAACGACGGAGCGTTGCGGCGCCCCCTGCGACCAAATACGCCGACAGCGACCGGGCGGGTGGTGGAGAAGGCCCGGCGGGGATCGTGACAGGTGGCGCAGGAGATCGAGCGGTCGCGGGAGAGGCGGCGGTCGAAAAACAACCGGCGCCCCAGGGCGACTTTTTCTGCGGTGACGGGATTGTCCTCGGGGACCGGCATGTAGGCGTCGAGGCCCGCGGGAATGTCAAGGCGCTTCGACGACGGGGAGGTTCTGGGCTCGGGCGAAGCGCCCATCGTCCACACTGCCAGCAGGCTCAAGGTCAGCAGCTCGGCGATCGATCGGGAAAATCGTGACTTTGGCATGGCCAGAAAATGCCTTCTTCCGGGTAGCGAGAACAAACCTCCTGCCGGTCTGGGAGGGCATGGCGCACTCCCTCCACAGGA
>JACQDG010000301.1 GCA_016201185.1 Acidobacteriota bacterium
CCTTCAGCCGGTCTTCGGCCGGGCCGTTCAAGCCCTTCTTGCTCGCATAAAGAAGGCCCGTAGGCCCTCCCGTCTGGTCGAAGCTGAAGTTGCACAGCTTGCCCACCAGCACGATTCCCGGGCCGTTGGGCATGTGGGCGTAATCGGCCAAGTCGACCCATTGGGCCGGATGCGCCGCGTCCGTTCGCCACCGCCCGAAAACGACAAGAAAGGGATCCAGTTTCAAGCTCGGGGGGGCGTCAGTACGAATCTTGACGGAGATCTTCTGGAGATCCACCCCTGGCGCCTCACCCTTGGCGCCTGGCGCCTGCAGTTCTGTCATACTTCTGCGCCTGCCATCCGGCTGTAGACGGTTTGCGCCATCTCGATGAACAGGGTGGCCTCCTCCAGGCGCCGGCGTGTCAATTCCTCGCCCAGGTCCTGCTGCCCGCGCTCGGCGGCCCGGCAGAAGTTTTCGGCAAAAGGAGCATAGAACTCGCCGGTCTCGTAGAAAAGCTTCCGGAACTTTTCAATCGTGTTGTACTTGTCCGAAAGAAGCAGGCCACGCTGTACGAGCAAAGCGTCGGCCGCCTTCGTCTGGGCCTGCAAGGCTTTTGCGACGGCCTCTTCCTGCCGGCCTTCGTCAAATGCCAGCGTGGCTTCAAACACCAGCCGATCGGCGTCTTCGAACAAAAACTCCGACTGCTCCACCACCTCTCCGGCGCACTCTCCCTCTCCCGTGGACATATGGAAATCCCACGGCTGCCGATTATCCTTGTAGAAATCCTGGTTCTCCTCGTAGGAGGGCAAGGCGGTCAGCTCTTTCAGTTCCTCCTTGATCCGGGCCTTGCCAAGGCGGCGGACGAACTCGGGAAAACTTTCCGAATCAGCATGCTCGTTTGTGTACAGGTCAGCTAGCCTCTTCACCACGGCCGGGGCGTTCTGCGCCGGCACCTTAGCCACGGACAGCCCGTAGGCCGAGGCGTTCCCTTTTGTCGTGCCACCCAGCAGAACCTGAAATACCGGGGCGACGTGGTTGCCCTTCCGCTGCACGGACCCGAAAAAGCCGATATCAGCGATGTGGTGCTGGCCGCAGGAGTTGAAGCAGCCGCTAATCTTGATCTTCAGATCCGAACGGTCGGCCAAGTCCCCGAGACCGTTGTTAAACTTCTGGTGCAGCAGGCCGGCCAGGCCGCGCGAGGAGGTGATGCCCAGCTTGCAGGAGTCGGTCCCCGGGCAAGCGGTGATGTCGGCCAGACGTCCGGCGCCCACCTGGGCCAAATCGAGTTCCACCAAGCCATCATAGAAGTCCGGCAAGGAGCCGTTGGGCACCCAGCGGACCACAACGTTCTGCTCCACGGTCGTCCGCACCGTGTCCCGGACGAACCTCCGGCAAAGGCGCGCCAAGCCGCGCAATTGCTCGGAGTTGATGTCCCCCAATGGCAGGAACACGGTCACCGTGGAATAGCCCGGCTGGCGCTGGGGCTGTGCATTGATGCGCGCCCAGCGGACAAATTCTGCGCTGCGCCCTTCGAAGTCCACCGCGGAGCCGGGAAGCAGCAGCTGCTCTTGGAAGGCTACCGCCTCGTCCAGATAACTCGTCCAGCGCGGGTCATACGGCAGCTTTTCCCGCTCCTCCCGAACTAAGCGGATGAACTCCGCAATGCCCACTTGGGCCACCAGGAACTTCATCCGTGCTCGGGCGCGATTCTTCTTCTCCCCTAGCCGCGCAAACACCCGCGCAACGGCCTGAGCCAGGGGCAGCATTTCGGCGACCGGGACAAATTCGCTGAACAGCTTGGCCTGATATGGGATGGGGCCGAGGCCGCCGCCCACCTAAACCCGGACGCCGCGCTCGATGTTTCTGCCGTGCTCGCGCACTCTCGCAACGGCGCCGATGTCGTGCATGATGGCCAGGCCGCAGGCCTCATGCTCACAGCCCGAGAAAGCGATCTTGAATTTGCGGCCAAAGCTCTGCGCGTCGGGGTGGCGGAGCAGGAAGTAGGCCATAGCCCGCGCATAGGGCGTTGTGTCAAAGGCTTCCTCGGCGCAGACGCCGGACTTCGGGCAGGCACAAACGTTACGCACCACGTTGCCACAGGCTTCGCGCGTGGTGATGCCAACTTCGGCCAGGCGCCGCATCAGGTTGGGAGTGTCGTTGATGTCGACAAAATGAAGCTGGATGTCCTGCCGCGTGGTGACGTGGCACACACCGTCCGCGTATTCTTCCGCCAGGTCGGCCAGTCGCTCCATCTGGGCCGCAGTGAGCATGCCCAGCGGAATCTTGATCCGCTGCATCTGCACGCCCGCCTGGCGCTGCCCGTAAACGCCGTGACGCAGCCGAAACTCCAGGAAAACCTTTTCTGGGACCAATCCCTGCTGCACCCGGCACAGTTCGGTCTCGTAAACGTCGAGCTCCTGCTTGATCTCTGGCGGGAGGTGGCTCCAGCGGTCCTTTTCGACGGTGAGCGTGGTAACCATAAAGACAGGGACTGGGATGAGGAGCAAGCTTTCCCCGACCAGGTGATTCGCAAGCTGGGAAGCCTGGGCTTGATGGGCATCATATTCCCTGAAGAACTGGGTGGAGCCGGCATGGGCTACATCGAGTACGCCCTCGTGATCGAGGAGCTTTCGAGGGTGGACGGCTCGGTGGGACTGATCCTGGCCGCCCACACTTCCCTCTGCGCGAACCACATTTACAAAGCCGGCACGCCAGAGCAGCAGCGGGAGTACGTGCCCAAGCTGGCCTCCGGGGAATGGCTTGGCTGCTGGTCGCTGACCGAGCCGGAAGCGGGATCGGACGCCGCTGGCAC
>JACQDG010000041.1 GCA_016201185.1 Acidobacteriota bacterium
ATGGCGCTTGCCCTTCTTAAAGATAGATTTGGAGGAAGCGTGCAAGTAGGACTGAAAATCACGGAAAGCCAGACCCGGCCTGCCGCACGGGCTTTGATCGCCGACGATCAATCCGATGTCCGGGAGGCCCTGCGGCTCCTGCTGAAGGGAGAAGGCTACCTGATTGAAGCCGTGCAGTCGCCCGCCGAGGTGCTGGCATCTCTTGGCGAACGGGATTTCGATCTCCTTCTCATGGATCTGAACTACGCCCGTGACACCACCTCGGGACAGGAAGGGCTGGATCTGCTGGCGCGTATCCAGGCCCTGGATTCCACTCTGCCGGTAGTAGTGATGACAGCCTGGGGAACCGTTCCCCTGGCGGTGGAGGCCATGCGGCGGGGCGTGCGAGACTTTGTCGAGAAGCCCTGGGACAACCGGCAATTGCTGGCCACCCTTCGGGCGCAGATCCGCCATGGCCGCGCCTTGCGGCACAAGCAGCTCCTGGAGGAAGAGAAGAAGCAGGAAATGGAAGAGGCGATCGAGATCGAGCAGCGGCTGGTGCCGCAGGATCTCCCGCAAATTCCCGGCTATGAGATGGCCGCGGCCTGGCAGCCGGCGCATGGCGTGGGTGGAGACTATTTTGACGGGCTGAAGTTCGCCGGCGGCAAGATCGGCCTGGCCATCGGCGATGTGATGGGCAAGGGGATGCCGGCTGCGCTGCTCATGTCGAATCTGCAGGCCGCCGTGCGGGCCTTCGCCTCGGAAGGGCTCCCGCCGCAGGAGTTGTGCGAGAAAGTAAACCGGGTTCTTTCGAGCAGCATGACGACAGGGCGGTTCGTTTCGTTTCATTATTGCCTGCTGGACGCCAATCGGAAAATGCTCAGCTACTCCAACGCCGGCCATCTCCCTCCGATTCTCTGGCGCCGGAACGGCGCCCCGATCCGTCTCGAGGAAGGCGGCGCGGTGCTGGGAGTCTTCCCGGACGGCCGCTACGCTGAAGGCGAAGCGGCGCTCCAGACCGGCGACCGGCTGGTCCTTTTTACCGACGGCGTGACGGAGGCCTGCAATGCCGAAGGGGAAGAGTTCGGGCCAGAGCGGCTGGCGAGACTGCTCGCGGAAAACAGCCGGCTGGGCGCCGCCGAGCTGAAGGAAAAAATAATGGCCGCCGTGACCGGGTTCTCCAGTGGCGCGGCACAGGACGACGCGACGCTGATGATTGTTGCGGTGGAATAGGCGGAGGGACGGTGGAATCTCCCGGCAGGCTGATCGAGATCTGGCACCATGCCCGCGGTGGCGCTTCGTTCTTTAGCTACTTCCCGTTGAGCTATCCCGATTACGCCTACCACCCCGACGATAATCAGATCTTTTCTTGGTTGCTGGCGTATGACGGCGACGACAAGTCCGTGAGCTGGAGCTGGGAGGGAATCGGTGAGAAGCTGCACGCCCAGCTTGTCTCGGGCAACGAATAGGCCGGTCTGCTACAATCCCCGTGCGGCGCGGCTCTCCAGTTCCTGCTTCTCCTGCAGCAGCCGCAGCGCTTCTTCCATTTTGCCGGCCTTCTCTGCCTCCTGGATCCGTTTGTGCAGGGTTTTGCGGCGAACCTCCCAGGCTGCTGACTCCAGCGCCCGCAGCGCCGCCCTTCCCTGCTCCAGGTCGGGTGGGTCGCCGGTCAGGCCCAGCATGGTGTCCGTGACCAGACGGCGGTCTGGTTCCTCGAGCCGCCCGAGCAGCGCCGTGACGTCGAAAGGCTCGCCGGAGGCGCTCAGCGATTCGAGCGCCCGGAACACGCCGGCGGCGCGGGAATCTTCCACTGCCCCGCTCCGCTGCATCTCCCCGAGCAGTTCGCGGCGCGCCCCCTCGTTCTCCATCAGGAGTCGCAGCAGCAACCGCTCGGCCGGCTGTAATGACGACACCTCGGCCGGGGCGACCGCTGGCCCTCGTCGCTCAGCCGCCGCGCGCCGGAAATTCTCCAGCACCAGCCCCGGTTCCACGCCCAGC
Source organism: Acidobacteriota bacterium (assembly GCA_016201185.1). Taxonomy (GTDB): domain Bacteria; phylum Acidobacteriota; class Terriglobia; order Bryobacterales; family JACQDG01; genus JACQDG01. Next base: position 1,978 of record JACQDG010000041.1, read on the forward strand.
CGGTCCGCCAGATCATTCACGAGCGCCACTCGCTCGATCTTGTCGCGCACGCGGTTGATGGCCGGCAGCAGCGACCGGAAGGCGGCCACACGCCCTTCGGCGGTGCGCGCGTCGAACTGCTGGCGGGCCCGGTCGGCCAGCCAGTAGTAGTAACCGGGAGCCTGGTTAAGCAAAGCCTCGTATTCCGCGCCACCGCGCTGGGTGCAGAATTCGTGCGGATCGAGCCCCTCCGGCAGGCTCAACACCCGCGCGTGGAGGCCCTCTTCGAGCAGCAGGTGGATCGAGCGCTCGGCGGCTCGCCCGGCAAAGGCGATCAGCTTGCCTCTCTCGCTCGCGATGGGGAACATCAGGCGGTTCCGGAAGCGGTCAGAAAAGCCCGGCCCTTCCTGGCTTTCGAGCGCCAGGCCCCCGGCTTTGAGCTGTTCGGGAGTAAAACCTTCCTTCTCCAGAACCCGCGCCAGCCGGCTGCCGCCCGGCGCAAAACCCAGGCCGAATTCGGCAACGGCTTCCTGGGGCAGGCCGCGTTTTGCGAGATAGGCGCGCGCCCCGGCGCCCTCGGGACCTTCCAGTTGGGTCCGGAAAAACCGCTGCGCCACCTCGTGCATCTGGAAAAGCGCCGCCCGCAGCCGCGTCTCCTCGTC
>JACQDG010000336.1 GCA_016201185.1 Acidobacteriota bacterium
TGGAAATAGACCGGCACCGTGGCCGCGACCACGGCCACGGCGGCCACCACCACCACCCACCGCCAGCGCAATACCCACTCCACCACCGGCTCGTACATCCGCATTAACAGCCGGCTGATGGGGTGCTTTTCTTCGGAGTGGATCTTGCCTACGAACACTGCATTGGCCACGCTCGACAGCCACCGGGGCCGGAATTGAAAGGGATTCATGTGGGTGAACAGCAGCCGCATGGCCGGGTCCAGGGTGATGGCGAGAACAGCGGCGGCCATCATGGAAAAAGTCTTGGTGAAGGCCAGGGGCTTGAAGAGCCGTCCTTCCTGAGCTTCGAGCGTGAAGATCGGAAGGAAAGAAACCGCAATCACCAGCAGCGCGAAGAAACTGGGGCCGCCCACCTCCTTCACGGCGCTCACGATCACGTGGCGGTAGTCAACCGGGCGGCCGTGGCGGTCCCATTCCTCGAGCTTCTTGTACGTCTGCTCCACGACCACGATGGCCGCGTCCACCAGCGCGCCGATGGCGATGGCGATCCCGCCGAGTGACATAATATTCGAGGTAATGCCCATGAGCTTCATGGGAATAAAGGCAATCAGCACGGCCACCGGAATCGTGACGATCGGAATGATGGCGCTGGGGATGTGCCAGAGGAAAATCAGAATCACCAGCGACACAATGGACAGCTCCTCGAGCAGGGTGCGCTTCAGGTTGTCAATCGAGCGCAGGATAAGCTCGGAGCGGTCGTAGGTGGTGACGATCTCGACTCCTGGCGGCAGCGACGGCTTCAATTGCTCGAGCTTGGCCTTCACCCGCTCGATGACCCGCAACGCGTTCTCCCCCTGGCGCATGACGACGATGCCACTGACCACGTCGCCCGTACCGTCGAGATCGGCAAGGCCGCGGCGGATATCCGGTCCCAGCACCACCTGGCCGACGTCGGCGACGGTAACCGGCACGCCGGCCTGGTTCGTCCCCAGCACGATGCGGGAAAGGTCCTCGGGTGAGCGGGCGTAGCCGCGGCCGCGGACCATGTATTCCCGCCCCGTGAACTCCACCAGCCTGCCGCCCACATCGTTGTTGCCGCCGCGGATGGCCTCCGTCACGCGAGTCAGCGGGATGCTGAAGGCCTGGAGGCGGTTGGGGTCGAGATTCACCTGGTACTGGCGCACGAAACCGCCCAGCGGCGCCACCTCGGCCACGCCGGGTACTGCCTGGAGGTAGTAGCGCAAGGTCCAGTCCTGGAGTGACCGCAGCTCCGCCAGGCTGCGCCGGCCCGTGCGATCCACCAGGGCGTATTGGAAGACCCAGCCGATCCCGGTGGCGTCCGGCCCGAGCTCTGTTTTCACCTCCGCGGGCAGGCGGGGCAGGATTTTCGACAGGTACTCCAGCGTCCGCGAGCGGGCCCAGTAAATGTCGGTGCCCTCCTCGAAGATGATGTAGACGTAGGAGTAGCCGAAATCGGAAAAGCCGCGGATGTCCTTGACGCGCGGCGCCCCCAGCATCGAGGTTACGATGGGGTAAGTGACCTGGTCCTCGATGATGTCCGGGCTGCGGTCCCAGCGGGAATAGACGATAACCTGGGTGTCGCTGAGGTCGGGGATGGCGTCCAGCGGAACATTCATCATGGACCACCAGCCAGCCAGCACGGCCGCGCCGACCACGATGAACACCAGGAACCTGTTGTTTGCGGAAAGCTCGATGATGCGGTTGATCATGATGGTGGCCTCAGTGCTGGTGCGCCATGCCGGAGGCGGCCGCTTTTAGCTGGCTCTCCGAATCAATCAGGAAGTTGCCCGAGATGACGATCCGCTCGCCGGCTTTAAGGCCCGAGAGAATCTCAATCCGACCGCCGAAGCGCTCGCCGGTTTCCACATGCCGCGGCTCGAGGTAGCCGTTACCCCGGTCCACAAAGACCGTCTTGGTGCGCCCGGAATCGAGTATTGCTTCGACGGGCACAGATAGCCGGGCGCCAGCGCCGATGCGGAACTCGACGTCGGCAAACATCTCGGGCTTGAGGACGTTGTTGGGGTTTTCCAGTTCGAGGCGCACCTTCAACGTCCGCGTGGTGGGATCGACCTGCGGCTGGATGTAATTCACCCGGCCGGGAAACGACCGTCCGGGGTAGTAGGAGAACAGGATGGCCGCTGCCTGGCCGATGCGAATTTCCGCTGCCTCGTACTCGAACACGTCCGCCATCACCCAGACCTTGCGGAGGTCCACGAGCGTGTAAAGCTCCGTCTCGGGCATGATGCGCTGCTTGGGGAAAGCGTTGCGGGCGACAACGTAGCCTGAAACAGGCGCGTAAATCACAATGTTCTCGAGCGGCTTGCCGCGGCGCGTGATTTCGTCGATCTGCTCGCGGCTCAGATCCCACAGCTCCAGCCGTTTCCGCGCCGCCTGCAACAAGGAATCGCTGTAGCCCGCCATTTCCGGTATCGTGCTGTGGGTCATGATTTCCCTGGATTTGAGGGCCAGAAGATATTCCTGCTCGGTAGCGAGCATCTCCGGGCTGTAAAGGCTGAGCAGCGGGCGGCCTTTTTCCACCAGCTCGCCGGTGAAATCCACAAACACCAGGTCGATCCAGCCCTCCACCCTGCTGTGCACGCGAGCGATGCGCGTCTCGTCGTAAGCCACCCTGCCGACGGCGCGGATCGTACGCGTACCGGAGGCCAATTCCGCCGTTCCGTAACTGACGCCGATGAGCTGTTGCTTTTCCGGCGAGATTTGCACGGTCCCTGGCGGCATGGCATTGGTGTGCTCCGCTTGAGCAGTCCCGGCCCCGCCCCCGGTCTCCTCGCCTTCATAGACCGGCCGCAGCTTCATACCGCAATCGGGGGCAATCCCCGGCTTGTCGGACTTGTAGGCCGGATGCATGGGATCGACGTAGTAAAGGATGCGCCGGCCGCCGGAGTTCGCTGGCGCTGCAGGGGCTCTTCCCCTGGCATACCAGCGGCCGTAGCCGTAGCCGCCCAGGTACGCCGCGGCCAGCAACAACACGATCAGAATTGTTTTGCCGGTTTTCATAAGTCGGACCTCAGTGACAGCCCCGTCAACTCCTCCAGCCGCGTCAGGGCGAGATGGAAGTTCAGCATCTCCTCGTGGTAGTTCACCTCGTAGTCCACCACGGTCATGAAATTGGTGAGCAGCGTGAGGAAATCCACGGCGCCGGTTTCGTAGCCCGGAATGGAGGATTCCAGCGCCAGCGCCGCCTGCGGCACCACTGTTTTCGAGTACATCTCCATGAGCCGGAAGGAAGCCTGCGCCGAGAGGTACTCGTCCTTGACCTGAAAGTTGATGAGCTGGTTTGCCGCCTCATAGTTGCGGCGCGCCTCGCTGAGCCGGGCCGCCTGCTCCGCCACGCCCGGACGCTGCTTGCGCCAGAAGTAGGCCGGCAGCTTGAAATCGACGCGGAACTGGTACATATCGGGGAGCCCGCCCTGGTTGAAGTAGCCGCCGGAAATGGTGTAGTCCGGATAGTAATCCTTGCGGGCCAGGTTCGCCGCCAGCTCGGTCCGCTCGATCATCTTCTGTTCGCGGCGCAGCGCGGGAGCTTGCTCGCGGGCATGGGCGTAGAGCTGCTCAAGCGCCACCCGCATCTCTCCCGGTGGAATTTCAACCGGGCGGGCCAGCCTTGAAGATGTCTTGCTGCGCCGCTTTGCCTACCGAGTAGCGCGCCTCGGCAATGCGGATGAACCGGCGCAGCAGGTCGCGGTTCCGCTCGAGGATATCGATGGCCGCGTAGCCGTGGTGCAGCCGGTGATAGGCCTGTTTGATGCGGGAGGTGACGTTCAGCTCGACGGCTCGATACTGCTGAAGTTCAGCCTCGGCGTCTTTGCCTGCTATTTCGCCGCGCAGCTTGCGCTTGCCGGGAAATGGGATCTCCTGCGAGACCATGAAGCCGGCATTGCTGGTCGGCTCCACGCCCAGGCCGGCAAAGGGCCGGGGGCTGCCGTTGCTGGTGTACCCCAATGAAAAGACCGGCTCGGGCAGGCTGCTTTGCTGGCTGGGGCGCTGGCGCGCCGCCTGGAGCCGCTTTTGCGCGGCGAGGATCTCCCGGTTATTCCGCAGCGCCTCCTCGAGCAGCGGGCCGAGCCGCAGGCGGTCCTGCTGGGCCCAAGCAGCGGGGAGAAGGAAAATCCATAAGAAAAGTCCGTATCGAAATCTCATTTTCGCTCCACCTTCGCAGGGAAATGCACAACAACTCCGCGGTCAGAACTCCAACGGAGAGGAAGGTGGAACTAAATGCGGAAGGTAGAGTAGAGGCGGAACAGATCTTGCGGGGATTGATCTCCAGGCGGCGCCAGTGAGTCAGGAGCAGCCGCTGCTATGGTTGCACCGGAGGCGATTTCGAAGGCAGCAGCCGGGACGACAACGCCTGGAACCTTCGCCATTCCGTCCGGATCCCCCTTGACATACTGCTCGAGGGCCGCTGTCGGGCTCTTGCAATGCTGGTGTCCCGTCTCAACGGGCGCAGCATTCTTGCACTGGCCCGAGGGCAGGCAGCAGGCATTATCCTTGGTGGTTTTTGAAAAAAGCTGCTGGCAGGAGACGCAGCCACCCCACAACAGCGTCCCCGTGAGGACGGCGGCCACGACCGCAGCTAGAAAATTCCGAACCACTACCTAGTTAGACTATCACAGGGGGACGGCGTTAGCAATCGAGAACAGCGCATGGCTCTTTTACCGGGCGATCTCGCCCCACTCCCGCTCGTAATAGCGGACCAGGACCTGGTCGTTCAGCCGGTTCGGCCCCACCTCGACGGGGAGCATGTCGTTGGGGAATTGAAATAATTGCGGCACGTTTTGCGCAAAGAGGAATTTCAGCCCCTCCGGCAGGCGCGCGGGCGGCTCGTATGGACCCAGGCCCGCGAGCACGAAGCCCCACTCGCCGAACGAGGGGACGTAAACGTGGTAGGGCCAGGTCTGGAGGCCGGCCTGCTTCAGCGTTTCCACGATGCACCAGTAGGAGCGCCGGGCGAACATGGGAGAGGTGCTCTGCACCACCGCCGTCCCCTGCCGGCTTAGGTGCTTCGCCAGCAGCCGGTAGAACGCGGTGGTGTAGAGCTTGCCGAGCGAGTAGTTGGTCGGGTCGGGAAAGTCCACCACGGCAAAATCAAAGACTTCAGCATTTGCTTCGAGCCAGGGAAACGCGTCCTCGTTAATGATATGGACCCTGGCCGAGCCGAGCGAGCCCTGGTTGATCGCCGTGAGCATGGGATGCTCGGAAAACAGCTTCGTCATTTCCGGGTCGAGATCCACCAGGATGACGCTTTCGACGCCGGGGTACTTCAGGATCTCTCGCACCGCCAGCCCGTCACCGCCGCCCAGCACCAGCACCCGGCGAGCGCCCGGAACAGCAGCCAGGCCGGGGTGCACCAGCGCCTCGTGATAGCGGTATTCGTCCCGGGAGCTGAATTGCAGGTGCGCGTTGAGAAACAGTCGCAGATCGTCCCTCCAGCGGGTCAACACGATCCGCTGGTAGCGGGTGTTGCGCGAGAAGATCACGTCATCGGCGTAAAGATTGCTGTCGGCGGCGGAGGTGATGCGCTCGGCGCCGACCATTCCCGCGCCCAGGGCAGCCAGCACCAGAACCGTTGCCGCCCGCAGCGGCGCCACAGCGCCCAGCTGGTCGCGAAACAAGAAGGTGCTCCACAGGGCCACCACGGCGTTGAGAATGCCAAACAACAGCGCCGCCCGCACCAGGCCCAGTTTGGGCACCAGAACAATGGGAAACAACAGCGAGGCCCCCAGCGCCCCCAGATAATCGAAGGTAAGCACCTGCGCCACCAGCTCCCGAAACTGAAGGCGGCTCCTTAAAATCCGCATCAGCAACGGGATCTCCAGTCCCACCAGTACCCCCACCGCCACCACCAGCGCATACAGGATCAAACGGAAGCCCTGGGTATACGCAAAGGCCAGGAACAGCGCCGAGGAGGAAAATCCACCCACCAGCCCCACCAGCAGCTCGATAGAGACAAACCGCGCTACCAGGCCCCGGCCGAAAAAGCGCGACAGGTAGCTGCCGATGCCCATGGCAAAGAGGTAAGACCCAATGACCGTGGAGAACTGCAGCACGCTGTCCCCCAGCAGGTAGCTGGCGAGGGTCGCGGCGATCAGCTCATAGATCAGCCCGCAGGCGGCGATCAAGGAAACAGAGACAAACAGAGCGGCCGTCATGGGGGGGCCGGGGCGTACCCTAATGCACTGCCGCGGCGATGATTATACACATGCCGATCGACATGGCCCCTATCAGGATCGCCAGGGCCGTATTGTGCTCGTGCACGATCTCCTTCCACAGGTGGTAGGGCGTCATCTTGTCGATGATGACGAAGGCAATCACGAATATCAGGATCCCCAGCACCGAGTACACCAAAGCGTTCAGGATATAGCCGGGATGGAAGTCGTTCATGTCACTTTCCTCCGAAGTAGCGTCCGGAGCCTCGATAGAAGCTCCGGTAGGCGCCGGGATTGTCACGTATCGTCTTGGGGACGTTCTTCACTTCGTTTACCGAAAACAGGCTCCAGCCGCGATACTCCGCGAAAGCTGTGAGGGCCAGGAGCAGAACTCCGTAGGTGAGATAGATGGGATGCTTCATTCTTCGTCGTCTCCGGATGGGGGCTTGGCCCAGGTGGGCGGAGTGTCGCTTTCTTCCCAGCGCGCTTTCTCAAAGCCCAGCGCCCGGAAAGAGAGAAGTGCGGGCGGTATCAGCAAGAACAGGGAAACCAGCAGGAAGAAGCTGACAGCCGGCACGTCCCGCCGCACCCGCAGCTCGTAGTTCACCCCTCCGCGTCGTGAGCCGCTGGCGCTCATTTCAGGCTCCACGCGGAGATAGTAGCGCCCCGGCGGCACCGAGGGAATCAGCGTGCTGTCGTTGGGGCTGCCCTCGTCGGGATAATTGCTCACCTCCCGGCCAAAGTCGTAGGCCTGGCCCGTGCCCTCGTTGATCAACGCGAAGTTGAAGTAAGCCCAGTCGCTCCGGAGGTCCGTGTGAATGGAGAGCTCCGCAGTCGAGGGCCTCCCCTTCAGCTCGAACGTTGGCGTCACAAACGAGCTTTCTCCGCGCCCCGGTGCGAAACTATAGTGCTGGCTGAAAACTTCTTCCCTGCCCTGAAGGTTGAAGCTCCACAACGCCAGCACCAGCAGCGCCAGCATCAGGCCGGCATAAAGCAGCCAGAGTTCCTTCAGCGATCCCTTGTAAGGCGAAGGCTGGTTGGGAAACACGCCCTGCACGGCCGGCGGACGGCCCGGCAGACTGAAGGCCTGCCAGATCTGCCCGCCATCGACGTAATCGCCCAGCGACCACACCGTCTCCCCCTCGGTGACCTCCGCGGACAAGATTTCCGGCGGAGCCACGTAGTCGCTCACCGCGATCACTTCGCCGACCCGAATCCGCCAGGGAAATTCGCCCATCACGAAAGAGGTCTCGGCGGAGGCAGTCGCAAAGTGGACGAAGGTCCGGCCCAGCAGCCGGAAAGCCTCCTTGCCGCCTGCCATGACGCGCTCCGGCACGGCCCGTAAGGTTTTCACGTCATTCCAGTGGCCGTCGTATTGGGTCAGATAACGAAAGCCCTTGAAAGGGTTGAAGAGAAGATATTCCTCCCAGCTATAGGCCGTTTCCAGGGCGACCACGGTCCGCACCTGGAAGCCGATCACTTCATAAACGTCCCCGCGCCATTTGCCGCGCGTGCCCAACGGAATGAGCGGCTCGACGCGCTGCCGTTCCTGAAATTGCTGGAGAACTTGCAGGTTGGGGTCTTTCGCGTCCAGCACCGAGAGGCACTGCACGCAGACCACGCTCAGCGTGTGCTCGAAGGCGCGAATGGTAAGGGCCGCGCCGCAGTTCGGGCAGTTCAGCGCCTTCACACTCGAGGCGGGGGCTGGTGGGGCGCCGGCACCCATCAGGACCACCCCTCGAACTGGCGCGCGTTTTTCAGGTGCAGGTCGTCGAATTCCACGGCCTCGCCGAGAAATAGTAACGGTTCTGTATGGCTGTAATCAATAGTGGCAAAGCGGCCGTCGGCAGCGCGTAGGTCGACAAAGAGCCGGTCTGCCTTGTCCCAGTACTCGAACGGCAGCTCACCCTCGACGCCGCGGTAGCGGGCGCGGGTCAAGCACGTCACCTCATACCGCACGCCGTTCCACAGGGCTTTCTGTCCGCGTTCCACCTGGTCGGCCGGCGGCAGTGGCTCGGGCGGAGTGGCCTGGAAGGAAACAGCGTACTCGTCCTGGGCGTCGGAGAGCCAGCCGCTCGCACCGTCGCTGAAGACGATGTGCCATTCGTTCCAGCCACCCTGCTCGTACTCGTAGAGAATCCGGCCCACCACTTGAAATGCCTTGTTGCGGTAGATGCCCTCAGTTGCGATCTGGATGGGCGAGCTGTCCGCAGGCAGGTCGGCCACCTCGCCCACTTTAGTGAGGTCAACGTCGTGCCGCACCAAAATGGAGTGGCAGAATTCACAAGTAGTCTGCACGGCGCTCGACCAGCGGAACTGGATGGGCGCCCCGCAGTTGGGGCAGTTGGCGGTTCTGGCGCTCATGTGACGAAGTTCACCGCAGAGACGCCGAGAACGCAGAGGCTATGCAGAGAAAATCAATCATTCTCGGCGACCTCTGCGTCTCTGCGGTGATACGGCCTGGTACGGGCGATCAATTCGCTGCACCCGGACCACAGTAGCCGCAAACTCTCGCTTCAGATTTCCCTCGAAATCCCAGTCCGGACGCGGCCGGCAGCAGAACACGTTCAGGCAAAGGGAGCCGTATTCCGGAAAGGTGTGGCAGGCGAGATGTGATTCGGCCAGCAGGCGTATTCCCGTGATGCCGCCAGTCGAGGGGAACTGGTGCCAGAGCGGCTCCCCGACGGGCCGCAGGGAGAGTTCCTCCACTAGCCTCAAAAACAATGCCTGCAACCGCGCCAGGTCGGCCAACGCGGCCGGATCACAGCCGTGCGCTTCAACCACCCACTCTCGCCCGCACATCCGCTATTGCTGCGTCCCGCCGCACTCCGGGCAGAATTTGGCTTTTTTCGGGATCGACTTGCCGCACTCGACGCAGAACTTGGTCTCGACGGCCGGGCCCCCAGCAGCCGCGCCGCCGACCGGCGCCGCAGGTCCGGCAGGAGCCGCCGACAGCACTGCTGCCGCCGGCTCCGCGCCTGGCCCGGCGGGCGGTGTTCCAGCGGGCCGGATAGCCCCCATCATGCTCTGCGCCATGGCCAGCCCCGCTCCCAGGCCGACGCCCACGCCGGCGGCCCCCCCGCCGGGATTTTCCGCCGCCAGCGGCAGCGCCTGCGCCGTCTGAAATTGCGTATACCGCCCCATGTCGCCCAGCATGCCCATGCCGATCCTCTCGTCGAGCCGTTTCTGCA
>JACQDG010000337.1 GCA_016201185.1 Acidobacteriota bacterium
GAACTTGCCCGTGGCGGGATCATAAAGCTCGGCGCTCGCCAGAACCGTTGATGTAGGGAAGCGGCCGGCCGTGGAACCGCCGGTGATCAGCACCTTGCCGTCCTTGAGCAGGGTGGCCGTGTGGGAGACCCGGGGCGCCGTCATTTCACCCGCCGGCGTGAAAGTGGCTGTTACGGGATCGTAAAGCTCCGCGCTCGCGAGGCGCTTCATCTCATTTCCAGAGGCCGTGCCGCCGGTGATGAGAACCTTGCCGCTCGAGAGCAGCGTCGCTGTCTGGCCGTTGCGGGGCGTAATCAGCTTTCCTGTGGAGGTCCAGGCGCCGGAGGCCCGATCGTAGACTTCCGCCGTCGCCAGGGACAAATAGGGCTCCGTGATGCCGCCTGCCACCAGGACTCGGCCGTCCGGCAATCGCGTCGCCGTGTGGCCAACGCGCTTCACGCTCATGGAGCTTGTCCCGGTGAATTTCCCGATAGCGGCATCGTACAGTTCCGCGCTTGAGAAAAACACGCCGTTGCGTTCCATGCCGCCGGTAATGAGCACCCTGCCGTCGGGCAGCAGCGTAGAGGTATGGCCGGATCTCGTCGCTCCCATGCTGCCGGTGGGGCCGACAGTTCCCAGGCTGGAAGTCGATTTCGCCGGCCCCGGCGCGGTCGCCCGGCTGTTCGGCTCGAAATCGAGTTTGGCCAGGGCCGCCCGGAACTTTTCCGAAGCATCCTCAAAGTACGGCGTGCCGGGACCGATCCCCGGCCGCGTGGCGCAAAGCGCGCCGGCCGGAACAAACGACTCGCGCCCCTCCCGCTCAAATCCGACCCATCCTGAGGTCACGCGCAGAAGCCCGGCTCCGGAAGCGTCCACCTCCAAGCTGTACGCGCAGCCAAGGTCCACCGCCACCGCCGAGGGCGTCTCAACCGAAAAAAAGCGGGGCGGCGCCCAAATGATGGCATGGATGACGCCGCGGTCGAGGGCCAAGCGATGCCGGCTCAAGCGCCCTTCCACCATCCGCAGGCGGGTATTGGGCTCCACCTCGACCTGCCCGACGGAGCCAATGTCCATTCGCGCCCGCGAAACGCCGTCGGTCTGGAGCCACTGCCCGACCCCCAGACGGCCGGTATCCGCAATGTGGTTGGAGCCGATTTGCGGCGAGCCTTCCAGCCGCGCCACATCCCAGGTGATCTTCACGTCCCGCGTGGCCACCCACCCCGCCGCTCCGAGCAGCAGCACAACCGCCGCCGCCGCGCGCAGGGGAAACCATTCACCCGGCGAAAGCCGATGCCGCCGGGCGGTAGGCGCCGAAAAATCCGGCGCCGGGCGATTGTGGCGTAGCCGGCCGAGGAGAAGTTCCAATCGTTCAACCTCCGGATCGGGCTCGCCGGAACCGTCCCAGAGATAATCCTTAGGCATGGCTCTCCTCCTTTCCCGCTTCCTCACGGTTGCGGCTCCAATCTAACTTTTCGCGAAGCTGTTTCATGCCTCGATGCAGATTCACCCGGACTGATCCGGGCGAAAGACCGGTTCGCGCTGCAATTTCCGCCCCGGTCATGCCCTCGACCAGCCGCAGGATCAACGTTTCACGGTAGGCTTCAGGAAGCGTCTGGATTACCCCCAAGACTGCCCATGCCTCCGCTTCTTGCGGGTCCTGGGAGGGCAGGTCTTCCGGCAGCTCGCTCATCTCCTGCCCGCGCCGGTGATAGTCGTTGGCCCGATTGCGCGCGACCATGGCCAGCCAGCCGCTGAAAGCACGAGCGTCGCGGAGGGTGTGGAGGCGCCGGAGGGCCAGCAAGAACACATCTTGCACCAGGTCATCCACTTCTCCCCTGGGAACCCGCGCCAGCAGGATCCCGTGGATCATCCTGGCGTACAGGTCGTAAAGCTTGCCGAAGGCTCCACGGTCGCCGCGACGGGCGGCCTCCACCAGCCAGACCTCCTCGGGGATTTGGAACGCCGGCAGCGCCGTCACGGCCCGAGGCTGCCTGATTCCAAGATGGAGGTCAAGTGCGGTCTCCACATCAGTGCCTTCCGGACAAGATCAGTGCTGCTCACAAAGAAGGACGGCGGGAGTCCAAGCCTTGTTAACCGACTGGCGCGGCGGCCTCTTCGCTTTCAGGACAACCCCGTCCCAGAAGCGGACACAGGGTGGCCGCTCGCCGGTTCCAGCTTTTGTGTTATATCATTGGAATACAGTTACTTACCGGGTAATGCCGGATGGCACGGCACGTGCGTCCTGCTTACTGGAGGACTCATGGATATCCCTCGCAGAACGGCCAGGCGGAACAAAATCATCCGCCGCATTATTATTGGCGCGATCGTCGTGGCGGCCATACCGCTCATTACTCTGGGCCTCTCGCGACTCAAGCCTGCCGCCCCCAGCGTCGAGGGGTCCACGGTCTGGAGGGACACCGTCAAGCGGGGTCCCATGGTTCGGCAGGTGCGCGGTTTGGGCACCCTGATGCCGGAGTCAATCCTGTGGATCCCGGCGATCACACAGGGTCGCGTGGATAAGATTCTGGTTCAGCCGGGGACGCAGGTCACCCCCGACACGATCATCATAGAGATGAGCAACCCGGAGCTGGAGAATCAGATGCTCGCGGCCGAGTACGACTGGAAGGCCGCCGACGCCGCCTACACCAACCTGAAGGTGACCCTGGAAAGCGCGCGCCTCACCCAGCAGGCGGTCGTGACCAAGGCCAAGTCTGACCACCTGCAGGCTACGTTGCGCGCGCAATCGGACGAGGAACTGGGCAAGCTTGGATTGAAGCCGCCGCTCGAAGTGAAGCTTTCCGAGGTTACGGCGGAGAACCTGGACAGCCAGCAAAAGATCGAGCAGCAGCGGCTGGATATCAGCGCGGACTCCACCAAGGCGCAGTTGGACGCTCAGAGGGTGCAGGTGGACCAGAAGAAGGCGCTCTACGAGCTGAAAAAGAGCCAGGTCGATCAGTTGAAGGTGCGGGCGGGTACGGATGGCGTGTTGAGCTCCCTGGGCACCGACGTGTTGCGGCTGGAGGTCGGCCAGCAGATCCAGCCCGGCGGTATCCTGGCCAAAGTCGTGCAGCCCTGGAAGCTGAAAGCCGAGCTGAAAATCGCGGAAACGCAGGCCAAAGACATTCTGCTGGGGCAGCCGGCCCAGGTCGACACCCGTAACGGCATAATCCCCGGCCACGTATCGCGCATTGATCCGGCGTCGGTGAACGGTACAGTCGCCGTGGATGTCAAGCTGGATGGCAAATTGCCGCAGGGCGCGCGCCCGGATTTGAGCGTCGACGGCACCATCGAGCTGGAGCGCCTGGCCGACGTGCTGTACGTGGGCCGCCCGGTTTACGGCCAGGCCCAGAGCCTAGTCACGCTGTTCAAGGTGGACCCGGACGGCAAAGGTGCCATCCGCGTCCAGGTGAAGCTGGGCCGCAGTTCCGTCAACACCATCGAAATCCTGGAAGGGCTGAGGGTCAGCGACACCGTGATCCTGTCGGACATGTCCGCCTGGGACGCCTACGATCGCATTCGCTTGAACTGAGGCAGGGAACCTGAGAAATCCTAAGGAGACAAGATGAACGCATCGGCTGAGACGTTGATTCGCCTGCAGGGCGTGTCCAAGGTTTTTCTCACGGATGAGGTGGAGACTCACGCCCTCGAGGGGATCCACCTGGAGATCAAGAGCGGGGCGTACGTCTCGATTGCCGGCCCTTCCGGCTGCGGGAAGTCCACCCTGCTGTCCATCCTGGGGCTGCTGGACACGCCTACAGAGGGGACTTACACGTTGAACGGCAAGCCCGTTTCCGGCCTGAAGCTGGGGGAGCGGGCTCGCATCCGCAACCGGGAGATCGGCTTCATCTTCCAGGCCTTCAACCTGATCGGCGACCTCACGGTGTATGAGAACGTGGAGCTGCCCTTGACCTACCGCGGCATGCCGTCGGCGGAGCGCAAGGCCGCCGTGCAGCAGGCCCTGGAACGGGTCGGCATGGCCCACCGTATGAAGCACTATCCCTCACAGCTCTCCGGCGGCCAGCAACAGCGCGTGGCCGTGGCCCGGGCGCTGGCCGGCCAGCCCCTGATCCTGCTGGCCGATGAGCCTACCGGAAACCTGGACTCCAAAAACGGCGAAGCGGTGATGGATCTGCTGCGCGAACTGCACCGGAGCGGCGCCACCATCTGCATGGTGACCCACGATCCGCGCTACGCCAGTTGGGCCGACAAGACCATCCACCTTTACGACGGCCGCATCGTGGAAGAAAGCGTCGAAGACGCCGTAGGCAGCAGGCAGTAGGGGCCGGCGGAAGCCGGAAGGGGCCGGGGTTTCTGGTCTGTATACATACTTATAGATAAGTATTTATCAACATAGTAATGGACCTCCGCTACGCCTGTCGCCTGATGCTCCGGAGCCCCGGCTTTGCCCTGGTGGCTGTGCTGACCCTGGCCCTGGGGATCGGCGCCGCGAGCGCCATCTTCACCGTGGTCGACGGCATTCTCCTGCGCGACCTTCCCTATCAGGACCCCAACCGGCTCGTTCTCGTGTGGGACAACTTTCTGCGGCTCCAGATGGAGGAGGTTCCGGCCACGGCAGCAGAATTCTTTGATTATCGGGGGCAGAACCGGGTGTTCGCCGACGTGGCGGCCTTTAGGCGGCGGAGCGTGAACATCACGGGCGGCGCGGGCCCGGAGCGGATCGCGGCCGCCTCGGTTTCCGCCGGCCTGTTCCCCTTGCTTGGCGTGCGCCCGGCGACCGGCCGGGGCTTTTTGCCGGAAGAAGATTCGTCTGGCCGCGACAACGTTGTGGTGCTGAGCCATGAGCTCTGGCTGCGGCGTTTCGGAGGCGACCCGAGCCCGCTCGGCCAAAAGCTGATCCTGGGCGGCAAGGTTCACACCGTGGTGGGAATTATGCCGCCCGGCTTCCAGTTTCGGTTTTCGAGCCCTTCCGCCACGGAGCCGGTCGAACTGTGGCTGCCCATGGGATTCACTCCGGAAGAGCTAGCCGCCCGGGGCGGCGGATACAACAACATCCTGGTGGCGCGGCTGAAGCCGGGCATCACGCTGGAAAAGGTGCGGCGGGAGATGGAGGTCATCGCCGGACGGCTCGAATTGCAGTATCCGCAGAATTACCGGGGGCCGCGGGGCGCGCCGGCCGGCTGGCGTATCACCGTGGTCCCGTTGCGCGAGCAGATCACAGGCCGCGTTCGGCCGGCGCTGCTGGTCTTGCTTGGAGCAGTCGGCCTGTTGTTGCTGATCGCCTGCGCCAACGTGGCCAACCTTCTGCTCGCCCGCGTAGCCGCCCGGCAAAGGGAGATGGCGATTCGCGAGGCGCTGGGCGCGGGCCGCCTGCGCCTGCTGCGGCAGTTTCTCGTCGAAAGCCTATTGCTCTGTGTGCTCGGCGGCGCCTTGGGCCTGCTGGTGGCGTACTGGGGCCTGGATCTTCTGCTCGCCCTGCGCCCGGCCGACCTGCCCCGCCTGGAGGACGTTGCCGTCGACCGCCGCGTGCTGCTTTTCGCGACAATTCTATCTCTGCTGACCGGCGTGGTCTTCGGGTTGCTGCCGGTTTTCGCGCGGTCGGCCAGAGGCATTCAGCAGGGGCTTGGGGAGGGTCGGGGCGCCGTGGGCGGCTTCGGCCGGCAGCGGGCCCACAGCCTGTTGATCGTTTCTGAAATGGCGCTTTCCCTAGTCCTCCTGATCGGCGCCGGATTGCTGGCCCGGAGCTTTGCGCGCCTGTTGCGCGTGAATCCCGGTTTCGATCCCTCGCACCTCCTCACTGCACGGATCGATCTGCCGGCGTCGCGCTATCCCCAGGAGCAGCAGCGGGCGGCGTTTTTCGAGGCGCTTCTCGAGCAGGTCGGAACGCTCGCTGGTGTGGAATCCGCGTCCCTGGTTTCCAACCTACCCCTCACCCCCGGCGGCCGCTTTTCCCCGTTCACGATCGAAGGCCGCCCGTACGATCCGAACCGCCGGCCTCCGGTGGTTGGGTACCGCGTGGCCGGTGACGCGTATTTCCGAACGATGGGCATCCCGCTGGTCGCGGGGCGGCTTTTCAACGAGCACGACGACGCCACGGGAGCGCGCGTCTTAGTGATCAACAATGCCCTAGCACGTTCCTTCTTCCCTGATGAAGACCCGATCGGAAAGCGCGTGAAGCTGGGCGGTCCGAGCGCGCCGAGCCCGTGGCTGATGATTGTCGGGGTAGTGGGCGATGTGCGGCTGTTCGGCCTGGATTCGGAGCCGGGGCTGCAGATGTACGTGCCGCATCGCCAGGAGCCGTCGGCGGGGATGACAGTGGTAGTACGGGCATCACGCCAGCCTTCGCTTCTACAGTCGACGGTGCCGGCTGAGGTCGTGGCGATCGACCGCGAGCAGCCGGTGACGCAAATTCGCACGATGGAGGAGGTACTGGCGGATTCGGTGGCCGGCCGGCGCTTCCAGACGCTTCTGGTGGGCGTATTTGCCTCGGTCGGCCTGCTGCTGGCGGCCACAGGAATTTACGGCGTCATGGCTTATGCGGTGAGCCGGCGGACGCAGGAAATCGGAATCCGCATGGCCCTGGGCGCCCAGCGCGGGGATGTGGTGCGGATGATTCTCGGCGAAGCGCTGGTGCTTTCAGGGATGGGCGTCGCGCTGGGCCTGGCAGCCGCTTTCGGCCTGACGCGTTTTCTGCGGAACCTGCTATACGGCGTAGCTCCGACCGATCCAGCAACGTTTGTGGGTGTGCCGCTGGTCTTGTCGGCGGTGGCTCTGCTCGCGGCTTTTATACCGGCGCGCCGCGCGGCGCAGCTTGATCCGATGGCGGCGCTGATTTTCAGCGTGGTGCGGGCGGTCCTGCTGCGCGCCCTGCCGTACCGCGAGCCAGACCGGATCATTCTGGTCTGGACCGACAATCCCGCGATTCAAGTGGGCTTCAACGATCTGCCGCCGAGCAACGCCGACATGAAGGACTGGCAGAGCCAGAACCACGTCTTCGAGCGGCTGGCGGCCTTCGCCTCGCGCAACCTCAACCTGTCGGCAGCGGGAGAGCCTGAGAGGGTAGGCGGCGCCCAGGTAACTGCCGAGCTGATTCCGCTGTTGGGCGTCGAGCCGAGCTTGGGCCGAGTCTTTACGGCGGACGAAGACCAGCCGGGGAAGAACCGCGTCGTGCTGCTGAGCCATGGCTTGTGGCAGCGCCGCTTCGGGAGCGACCCCAGCCTGGTCGGCAAGTCGATCACGCTCGACGGAATCGGCTACACCGTGATTGGCATCATGCCGCCGGGCTTCGGCTTTCCGCGCGCCGCCGAACTGCCGGCGGCGTACAACTTCGCGGCCCAATCGGAGCTGTGGGTTCCGCTCGCTCTTAGCGCGGAACAATGGAATCGCCGCGACTGGCGATTTCTTGTGGCCATGGCCCGGCTGAAGCCGGCCGTGTCGCTCCCGCAGGCCCAGGCCGAGATGAGTGCTATTGCAAGACGACTGGCGCAGGACCACCCGGAGTCGAACGCAGGGTGGATTGTCAAAGTCGTGCCGCTCGAGGAGCAGATCG
>JACQDG010000338.1 GCA_016201185.1 Acidobacteriota bacterium
CTTCATGGACCTGTTCTCGGGCGGGCAGTTCCGGCGGCTGACGATCTTTGCCCTGGGCATCATGCCCTACATCACGGCGTCGATCATTTTGCAGTTGCTGACGGTCGTGATCCCGACGCTCGAGAAGCTGCAAAAAGAAGGGGAACTGGGGCGGCGCAAGATCACGCAGTGGACGCGGTACCTGACGGTCGGCCTGAGCGCCTTCCAGTCGTTCGGCATCGCCTTGACGCTGATGAAGAGCCAGGGCAATTTCGTGCTGAACCCAGGGCCGAGCTTCGTGGCCATGACGATGCTGACGCTGACCACCGGGACGGCCTTCATCATGTGGCTGGGCGAGCAGATTACGGAACGCGGGGTCGGCAACGGCATGTCGCTGATCATCTTTGCGGGCATCGTCATCAACCTGCCTAACGCCATAGCCGGCATGTGGACCAACGTGGTCGTGACCCGCCAATGGAGCGTGCTGATGCTGCTGTTCCTGCTGGTGGCGATGGTGCTGGTAGTGGCCTTTGTGATTCTGGTGGAGCGGGGCGAGCGGCGCATCCCGGTGCAGTACGCCAAGCGCGTGGTGGGAAGGCGGATGATGGGCGGCCAATCGACGCACCTGCCCTTAAAGGTTAATGCCGGCGGCGTGATCCCGGTGATCTTCGCCAGTTCCCTGCTGACATTTCCCCAGACTCTGGGTGCGGTGGAGGCGGTGAGCAACAACCGTTACTTAAGCGGGCTTTTGAAGTCGATCCGCTACGGCGAGCCGCTCTACATTCTGCTGTACGTGACCGGGATCGTGGTCTTTGCTTTTTTCTACGTATCGATCATCTTCAACCCGACCGAAGTGGCCGACAACATGCGGAAGTATGGTGGCTTCGTCCCGGGCATCCGGCCCGGGAAGCGCACGGCCGAGTACATGAACGAGATCCTGACCAAGATCACGCTGGTGGGCGGGCTGTACCTGGCGCTGCTGTCGATCATCCCCGATTTTCTGATCGCGGGGATCAAGCTGCACCACTTGCCGTTCGTGGGCAACTTTTTCGACCGGAATTTTCCGCGGCTGATCCTGGAAGGGCTCAACGTGAATTTCTATTTCGGCGGGACCTCGCTGTTGATCGTGGTCGGGGTGGCGATGGACACGGTGAACCAGGTCGAGGCGCAGTTGATCATGCGGCACTACGAGGGATTCACCCCCAAGTCCGGGCGGATCCGGGGTCGGAGGAGCACGTTCTAGGCCCGGGGTTGAAGGACAGGGTCGGAGGCCGGCGCGGTGGTGGTAGCAGCGGAGAAACAGATCGGCGCGGTGGTTTTCTTTGGTCCCCCCGCGGCGGGGAAAGGAACGCAGGCCCGACAGATGGCGAAGCGGCTGGGGATTCCGCACATCTCCACCGGCGACATGATCCGGGCCGAGGTGGCGGCCGGAACTACGCTGGGGCAAGAGGCCCGGGCGATTATGGAGAAAGGAGAACTGATCCCCGACGAGATAGTGAACCGGATGGTCAGGGAGCGGCTGAAGCAGCCGGATTGCCGGCGGGGTTTCGTGCTGGACGGCTACCCCCGGACCCGCGGCCAGGCGCAGGCGCTGGAGAACATGCTCCAGGGCAACGACGAGCCGATGACGGTATTCAATATACAGTTGCCGGCCGAAGACGCGGTCCGGCGGATTACGGGACGCCGCACGTGCCCGAAATGCGGGACGATTTACAACCTGTACGGGCACCCGCCCCGGGACCCGGGCCGGTGCGACCTCGACCAGACCCCGCTCGTGATGCGGACCGACGACCGGGAGGAAGTGATCCGGGGAAGGCTCGAATGCTACGAGAGGGATACCCGTCCGGTGGTCGATTACTTTCGCCAGCAGGGCCAGGCGATCCACGAGATCGACGGCTCGCTGCCGGCCGAGGCGATCTCGGATCGGTTGTGCAGGATCCTCAGCCCGGCATGATCATTCGCAAGACGCCGGGGGAACTGGAAAAGATGCGGCGCAGCGGTCTGCTGGTGTGGCAGATCCTGGAGGAGCTGAAGAAGATCGTTGCCGTGGGAGCAACGACTTACGACCTGGAGCGGCTGGCGGAGCGGCTGATCGCCGAGGCCGGGGCGAAGCCGGCCTTCAAGGGCTATTACGTTCCGGCCGCGGGGCGGAACTACAATTTCGTGCTGTGCACCTCTGTAAACAACGAGATCATTCACGGCCTTCCCTCGACCAAGCGCGTGCTGAAGGAGGGCGACATCGTTTCGATCGACACCGGGGTGCTGCTCGACGGCTACTACCCGGCCGAGGTGACGCAGGAAGCGTTGGACCTGGCGGTGGCGCAGGTAAAGGAAGGCAACCGGCTGTTCGACATTTGCGGCTCCGTGGAACGGCACGTGACGTCGAACGGGTTCTCGGTGGTGCGGGAGTTCGTGGGCCACGGGATCGGGACCAAGTTGCACGAGGACCCGCAGATACCGAACTACATCGATCCCAAGAACGGGAACCCGCGGCTGAAAGAAGGCATGGTGCTGGCCATCGAGCCTATGGTCTGCGCCGGCCGGCCGGAGATCCGGGTGCTCGAGGACCACTGGACGGCGGTGACGAAAGACGGCTCGAACTCAGCCCATTTCGAGCATTGCGTGGCGGTGACAACCAACGGGCCGTGGATTTTGACGAAGCCGTGAGGCCTGCGGAAACGCGGACGATTCGGAGGCAAGGAAGAGTGGTTGCATTGCTGCCGCGCCAGATGTACCGAGTGGAGCTGGAGGATTTGAGCCGGGTGGTGGCGCACGTTTCCGACCGGCGGAAGAAGGACTTTTTGCGGCTCCTGCCGGGCGACCAGGTGGAAGTGGAGCTTTCCCCGCTGGACCTGACGCGAGGCCGGGTGGTGGCAAAAGGAAACAGGCAGCAGGGGGAAGGCAGGCGCTGAGGAATTTATGAAGGTTCGAGCATCGGTAAAAAAGATTTGCAACAAGTGCAAGATCATCCGCCGCCGCGGGGTGGTGCGGGTGATTTGCGTCAACAGCAAGCACAAGCAGCGGCAAGGATAATAGGAGGCATGTTATGGCGCGTATCGCAGGCGTGGACCTGCCGCCGCAGAAGCGGGCCGAGATTGGGCTGACCCACATTTATGGCATCGGACGGGCGCGTGCCAATTCGCTTCTCGCCAGAGCGGGGGTGAGCCCGGACAAGAAGGTCCGGGACCTCAGCGAGGAAGAGGTAAACCGGATTCGCCACATCCTGGAAGAGGAGGGCGCTGTGGAAGGCGACCTGCGCAAGGAAGTGACGATGAGCGTCCGGCGGCTGATCGAAATCGGCTCTTACCGCGGGTTGCGGCACCGCCGCAACTTGCCGGTGCGCGGGCAGAGGACCCATACTAACGCCCGCACCCGGAAGGGGCCGCGGCGGGGCACGATCGCCAACAAGAGGAAGTCCATGTCGAAGACGTAAAGCGGCCCGGCGGCCGGCGGCGGAAATTTTATGGCGAAAACGCAAGCAGCGAAGGCGACGAAGAAAAAGACGTTCAAGAAGCGCGAGAAGAAGATCGTGCATGCCGGGCTGGTTCACATCCAGGCGACGTTCAACAACACGCTGGTGACGGTAACCGACCAGCAGGGCAACGTGGTGAGCTGGTCGAGCGCCGGGGCGCTGGGATTCCGCGGCTCGCGCAAGGGCACTCCGTTCGCGGCGCAGCAGGCGGCCCTGTCGGCGGCCAACGCCGCGCGGGACCACGGAATGAAGACCGTGGAGGTCCGCGTGAAGGGGCCGGGGTCGGGGCGGGAGTCGGCGATCCGCGCGCTGGCTACGGCCGGCCTGGAAGTGCGCACGATCAAGGACGTGACTCCGATTCCGCACAACGGATGCCGGCCGCCGAAGAAGCGGCGGGTCTGATCAGGCGCGGGGGAAGAGAGTAAAGAGGAAAGCATGGCAAGATATCGAGAGCCGAAATGCCGGCTGTGCCGGCGCGAAGGCATCAAGCTGTTTCTGAAAGGCGAGCGCTGCTACAGCGACAAGTGCGCCATTGAGAAGCGTAACTTTCCGCCCGGCCAGCACGGCAAGACCAGGCGGCCCAAGAAGCTGATCGGCTACGGCCTGCAGCTACGCGAAAAGCAGAAGCTGCGGCGGATTTACGACGTGCTGGAGCGGCAGTTTCGGAACACCTTCGAGAAGGCGGCCCAGGCCAAGGGCGTGACGGGCGAAACCCTGCTGGCGCTGCTCGAGAGCCGGCTGGACAACGTGGTTTACCGCATGGGGCTGGCCACCAGCCGGCCGCAGGCGCGGCAGATCGTGCGGCACGGGCATGTCCAGGTGAACGGCCGGAAGGTGAACGTTCCTTCTTACGTGGTCAAACCGGGCGAGGTCGTAGAAGTGCGCGAGGGGAGCCGCAAGAACGCGGCGATCCTGGGGGCGCGGGAGGTCACCTCCCACATGGGCAAGCCGAGCTGGATGGACGTGGACCTGGAAAACCTGAAGGGACGAATCACCGGCGCGCCCAAGCGCGAGGAGATCACGCAGATTCCGATTAATGAGCAGCTCATTGTGGAGCTTTACAGTAAATAATTTCACCGCAGAGACGCAGAGGGCGCAGAGTTTTCTATTTTCTCTGAGGGCTCGGCGGTAAGTGGGAGAGAAGAACTATGTGGAAAGGATTTCAGAAACCGAAGCGGCTGGCGGCCAACACCGACACCCTGACGGACAAGTACGGGCTTTTTTGGGCGCAGCCGTTTGAACGCGGTTTTGGAACCACCATCGGCAACGCGCTGCGGCGGGTGCTGCTGAGCTCGATCGAGGGGCCGGCCATCACCGCTGTCAAGATCGAGGGCGTGCTCCACGAGTTCAGCTCCATTCCCGGCGTGGTGGAGGACGCCACCGACATCATCCTGAATCTGAAGCAGATTCCCTTCAAGGTCAACGGCGAGGGTACCAAGACGGCGCGGCTGTACGCCGACCGGCCTGGGGTCGTGCTCAGCGGCCAGATTCAGGTTGACGGGGACGTGGAGATCCTGGACCGGAACCTGTACCTCGCCACGGTGAGCGAAAGCGGCAAGCTGGACGTGGAGATGCGGATCAAGCACGGCCGGGGATACGTCAGCGCCGATAAGAACTTCGACGAAGATCTTTCGCTCGGCTACATTCCGATCGATTCGGTGCACTCGCCGGTGCGCAAGGTCAACTACGAGGTGGAAGCGGCACGGCTCGGGCAAATGACCGATTACGACAAGCTAACCCTGGAGGTGTGGACCAACGGGGTGTTCTCCCCGCAGGATGCCATCGGCTACGCGGCCAAGCTGGTGAAGGACCACATGTCCATCTTCATCAACTTCGAAGAACAGCTCGAGTTGGAGGAAGCCGGGGCGGAGAGCGCCGCCGAGCGGCTTAACGAGAACTTGAATCGCTCGGTGGAGGAACTGGACCTGAGCGTGCGCTCTTACAACTGCCTGAAGAACGCACAGATCCAGACCATCGGCGACCTGGTTACGCGGTCCGAGGCAGACATGCTGAAGACCAAGAATTTCGGCCGCAAGTCGTTGAACGAGATCAAGGAGATCCTGGCTCAGATGGGTCTGTGCCTGGGCATGCGGATTGACGAGCAGGGCCGGCTGGTTCCGCCGCCCGGTGCGATGCCGCCGACTTCGCTCACTCAGGACGAGACCCCGAGCGAGCTACCGGGGACGGAGTAAGGCTGCCGTCCCGCAAGAATCCAGCCAGGGAGCTTTTATTAGATGCGACACAAGAGAGCCGGGTACAAGCTGAAACGGGACATGGGGGCGCGCCAGGCGCTGCTGAAGGGCCTGACGACCAGCGTCATCGAGTACGAGCGGGTGGTCACCACCGTGCCCAAGGCCAAGGCTATCCAGCCGTTGGTGGAGAAGATGATCACTCTCGCGAAGCGGGACACCCTGCATACGCGGCGCCAGGCGGCGGCGTTTCTGCAAACGCCGGCGGCAGTGAAGAAGCTGTTCGAGACCTTCGGCCCGCGCTTTGCGCAGCGCAACGGAGGCTACACGCGGCTAACCAGGCTGGGCTGGCGCCAGGGCGACGGCGCGGAACAGGCCGTACTCGAACTGGTGGGTTCCGAACTGGTGAAGCGGGCCGAGGAGCGGCGCAAGCGGCGGGAAGCCCGGCTCCGGGCGGCCGAAGGCCACGCCGGAGAAGAGCCGGAGAAGGAAGAAAAGAAGAAGTAGGGTTGGCCTACTGCGCCGCGACGCGCATCGCGGCCTGCGACTCCATCGGGAATCCGAGGCGGCGCCAAGCTTCGAGACCCCCGGCGAGCGGGCGCACCCGAGAGATTCCCCGACGTTGCAGTTCCAGCGCCACCCGGGCGCTGGTGGCCTCGGTGGGTCAAGTACAGTAAAGGACTACGTCGCGATCGCGGGGGATCTCGTGGTGGCGGCGCGGGAGTTCCTGCGGAGGCGGGTGCAGGGCGCCGGGTACGGTTTTCCCGTCCACCTCGAACTCGAGACTGTGCCGCAGATCCACAACAATTACATCCTCACCGGCATCCAGCTTGCGCTTCAGTTTTTCCGGAGTGATACGCGCCATCTGAAGCTGGCGGAGGAAGCGCCGCCGCTCGATGTATTTCCGCGTGATGTAGGCTGCCAGCCCCCCTGCCAGCAGGATTACTAGCCCCGCGCCCAGGCGCAGCGCCATCGCCGCCACGCGTTCCAGTTGGTTTCGGAACAAGAAACCCGCCCCGCTCGCCGCCCCCGCCCAGAGCAGCGCTCCCAGGCTGTCGCAGAGCAGAAACCGCCACAGCGGCATAAAGAACATCCCGGCCAGGGGTGGGGCGGCCGTGCTGAAACCGGGGAAGAACTTGGCCACCAGCAGGGCGCGCGGCCCGAGACGGTCAAAGAGGCTCTCCGTGCGGCGGGCGCAGGAGTCGGGCTCGAGCGAAATGCGGCAGATCACCCGCAGGACCGGGTAGCCGTGGCGCCGGCCCAGCCCATACCAGACCAGGTCGGCCAGGACCGCAGCCGGCACCGCCACCAGAAGTACGGTGGGGAAGGAAAAGTGGCCCAACCCCGCCAGCGCCCCCATTGCCAGCAGCACCGGGACGGCCGGCACCGGCACGCCAATCTGCTCGGCAAACACAGCCAGGAACAGCAGCGAATAGCCGTGCCGCAGCACGAACTGGATGATCTGGTTCATGAAGAATTAGATGGGCCGGCCGCTCCGGGGATGCAGGAGCGAACGGCTTTGGATTATAGCAGGGCCGCTGCTACGACTTAGGGATCGCCTTGGTGGGGTCGATGAAGGGCATGGGGACGACTACCGCCGGGGCTTCGCCGCGCGGGGATTCCACCACAAGCTCGGTTCCAGGATCGGCGTGAGCCGCCGGCAGCATGGCGTAGCCGATGTTCTTCTCGAGGCGCGGCGAATAGATGGCCGAGGTGACGGCGCCGATGGCTTCTCCGGCGCGCCGCACCGTCCAGCGGGTGAAGTTGAACTCCAGCGGCTCGGTGCGGATTTCTACGCCGACCAGGTGACGCCGCACGCCTTCCTGGCGGATGCGGCGGAGAGCTTCGCGCCCGAGGAATGGCTCCGGCTTGTCGAGATCGACCAGGCGATCGAGGCCGACTTCGTAGGGATTGTTCTCGAGCGTCATGTCAATGCCCCAATTCAGGATGCCGGCCTCGATGCGGCGGATGTCGGAAGGGCCGGTGGGGCGGATGTTGTAAGGGCGGCCCGCTCGCATGATGCGCTCCCACAGCTCCACGCCGCGGCTAGAGTCGCGGAGATAGATTTCGTAGCCGACTTCGCCGGTCCAGCCGGTGCGCGTGACCACGACCGGGATGCCGTCGAGATCCGCCTCGAAAAAGTAGTAATAGCGCAGCCCCAGCACGCGGTCGCCGAACAGGGCCTGCATCACCTGCTTTGACTGGGGCCCCTGGACCTGAAGGGGAGAAACATCCGGCTCGCAGATTTGGACCTTCATTCCGGAATGCACCGCTATGCCCTTGGCGTACAGCAAGATGTCGCTGTCGGCGGCAGCCAGCCAGAAGTGGTTCTCGCCCAGGCGCAGCAGCACGGGATCGTTGACAATACCGCCTTCCTCGGTGGTCAGCACAACGTATTTCCCTTGGCCCACGCGGCACTTGCCGAGGTCGCGCGGGGTGAGCAGACTGGTGAAGCGAAAGGCGTCGGGGCCGGTGATCTCCGTCTGACGCTCCACGCTTACGTCCCAAAGGGCCACGTGGTTCAGCAGGTGCCAGTACTCCTTGACCGGGTCGTCGTAGTAGCTGGGCAGGAACATGTGGTTGTAGATGGTGTAGGCGCGGCAGCCGTAGCGCTGTGTGGCCTCGAAATAGGGGGAGCGGCGCAAGCGCGCCCCGCGCTGGATCAGGCTCATGTCGAACGGCTGCGTCATGGTAGTGGTCATGTTCTTGAAGGCCGCTCTTCGGCCGGCGATCCAGATTATAGGGAAGTAGAGAGGGGAGTGGCAAGGTGAGGGCTCATTGCGACCACTTGCTCTCTTCGAGGCAGACGCGCAGCCCCTCTGGGCCTTCCTCGAGCGGGCGCCAGCCGCGGGCGCCGCGGGTGAAGTGAGCCGTTGCTTTGTGAACGGCCTCGCTGAGTTGTAACGCTCGCCCGATCTTGTCAGGGACCCATTTCCAGGCGAAGTCACACACGGCGCCGTCGTCCCTTACGTGATGGATGGACAGGACTTCAAGCAAGGCCCTTTCGGCAATGGAAAGGTGCCACAGGTCGCTCGAACCGTAGCTTCCGGTGTAGGATCGCTTCCAGGACTGCGCGGCGAGCCGCCCTGCTGCCGTCAGGTGGACTTCCGCAACGGCGCCTTCGATCGTGAATTGAATCAGGGCCAGATTGCGGAGCACCAGGTAGTGGACGCGGGTGATGTTGGTCGGCATGCGGCCCCCGGCGAGAATCTCCACCGTCTTCGGCCGCCGGAAGACCTGGGAGCCGCGAACCAGAGTGGAAGCTTCCGAAGGAGTGAGCGGAGGTGTGTCAGGAGCAGCTGGGGAGGAGCCTACGGTGGCAATTCCCAGCAGAAGCAGGGGCCAGTTTCGAAAGGCTCGAGGCATCTCAAAGGACTAGCGCCAGCTCATCGCCGGGCCGCAGCGTGATGTCCTCCGGAAAGGTGAACACGGCTTCGACGCCGTCGCGGCTGAGCCCGTGATCGAGCGACCGGCTGCCCAGCCTGGCCGAGGACTTGCTCTCCGCCCCCGCCGCGCGCCGCAGCGACACGGACCGGCAGGCCGGGCTTCCTTCCGCCAGCGAGAGGGAGAAGCGCAACCGGCCTTCGCGCACCACGTGAGTGAAGTTCCCCCATCCGTTGGCCGTAGACCAGAAAGAAGAAAAGTTCGCCGGGTGGATGCGCGGCGCCGCCTCGACTCTTTTTTCCGCGCCGTGGTAACGGAATCCGCTCAGCGCAGGAATGGCCGACCAGGCCGCCATGGCCCGGGCGTAGTGGTGGCCGCACTCGGCCTCGTCCCAGGGGTTGCGCCGCTC
>JACQDG010000330.1 GCA_016201185.1 Acidobacteriota bacterium
GTCTTGCCGCCGAGGTCGATCCGGCGCGTCGCGGGCCCCGCCAGTTTTTGAATTTCCTGATTGGAGCCGACCGCCAGGATCTTCCCCTCGGCAATCGCCAGCGCCTGGGCGTATGTGAAGTTTGCGTCCACTTTGACAATCTTTCCGTTGAACAAGATGATTTCCGGGTCGGATGCGGCCAGCAGGATCCCCGCAAGCCCCATCGAGAGCAGTGCGGCGCCCAACTTCGGCAGTGATTTTGAGTTCATTTCCTAATCGCAGACTTGTTCTATACTGCAGTCTAAAAGCATATGCCAATTCCCCGGCAGCCTCAAATCCGGTATACTTTGTTGGCCTTCTCGGGTCTTCTGCTTTGCGGTGCAGGGATAGAGGCCGCTGAAGGAACTCCCGCCACAGTTGAATTTAATCGAGACATCCGGCCCATCCTTTCCGACAAGTGCTTCACCTGCCACGGGCCGGACCCGGCCAACCGCAAAACAGCTCTTCGGTTCGATACGGAGGCCGGGGCGCGGATTGATCTCGGGAAAGGACGCTTCGCCATCGTCCCCGCCGATCCCGGCAAGAGCGAGATGTTCCGCCGGATCAGCTCGGACAACAAGGCGGTCCGGATGCCACCGGCTTATCTCGGCCACGACAAGCTGAGCGACCGGGAAATCGAGCTGATTCGCCGCTGGATCGAGCAAGGCGCCAGGTGGCAGGCGCACTGGTCATTTCTGCCGCCGAAACGCCCGCCGCTTCCGGAAGTCCGCGACCCGAGCTGGCCCCGTAATCCGATCGACTACTTCATTCTGGCGCGGCTGGAGCAGGAAGGCCTCCATCCCTCGCCGGAAGCCGACCGGACCACGCTGATTCGCCGGGTGACGCTGGACCTGACCGGGCTGCCGCCCACCCCCGCCGAAGTCGATGCGTTCCTGAACGACAGCTCGCCGCAGGCTTATGAAAAGGTGGTGGACCGGCTGCTGGCCTCGCCAAGCTACGCGGAGCGCATGGCCGTGCGGTGGCTCGAGGCGGCGCGCTACGGCGACACCAACGGCTATCAGACCGATGGCGAGCGGGACATGTGGCGCTGGCGGGACTGGGTCATCGATGCCTTACACCGCAACATGCCCTTTGATCAGTTCACCATCGAGCAGATCGCCGGCGACCTGCTGCCTAACGCTACCCTGAGTCAAAAGATCGCCACGGGCTTCCACCGCAATCACCGTACGAGCGGCGAGGGCGGCATTGTTCCCGAGGAGTTCCGGGTCGAGTACGTGGCCGATCGGGTGGAGACGACCGCCACCGTCTGGTTGGGCCTCACCCTGGGCTGCGCCCGCTGCCACGACCACAAGTACGACCCGATCAAGCAGAAGGATTTCTATCGCGTCTTCGCCTACTTCAACAACGTTCCTGAAAAGGGGCTGGTTTTCAACTTCGGAAACGAAGAGCCTTACGTGAAGGCCCCGACCGAGGAGCAACAGAGCCGGCTCCAGGAGCTAAGCCACAAGGTGGCCGAGGCAGAGAAAAAGTATGCGGCTTTGCAGCCGAAACTCGCCCGGGCGCAGGCGGCCTGGGAAAGGCGGATGCGCAAGGCCAGGCACTTGGATTGGTCGGTCTCCGACGGCCTGATCCTTTATTACCCGCTCGATGGGCTTCCTGAGGAAAAGATCGGTGGTTGTGAGGAGGTAGAAGGCGGTCAGAGCGGCGGAGATTGCCGGCTACCGGTCGAGGCCGGGCGCATCGGCCGGGCGCGCCGCTTTGATGGCCAGCGTTTCGTCGAAGCCGGCGATGTGGCCAACTTCAACTTTCAGGATGCCTTCACGCTGGCGGCGTGGATCAGTCCCAGCTCGCCCAACGGGGCCATCGTGTCCCGCACGGAGGATTATTTCGAGGGCGAAGGCTATGGCCTGTACTTGATTGACGGGAAGGTCCGGCTGCACATTATCAGGCGCTGGACCGACATTGGCCTACGCGTGGAAACCGAGAGTCCCATCGAGCTGAACCGCTGGCAGCACGTCATGGCGACCTACGACGGCCACATGAAAGCCAGCGGCGTGAGCATCTATGTGGACGGCAAGCCGCAGAAGCTGAGGGTCTTGTTTGACGAACTGAACTACCCGCTGGGGGCCAAGGATCCGTTCCGGATCGGCGCCGGCGGCGGACCAAAATACCGCTACCGGGGCCTGATCGACGATGTGCGGGTCTACAACATCGCTCTTTCCCCGGAGCAGGCCGCCGTAGTGCCGGTTCTGGAAAGCGTCAGCGAAATCGCGGCCCTCCCGCCCGCTGCCCGAAGCAAGCCGCAGGCCGACAAGCTCGCGTTCTGCTTTGTGGACCGCTTCGCGCCCAGTGACATCCGGCAGGCGCGGCAGGAGCTGCTCGAGCGGAAAAAGGAGCGGCAGCGCTTCTTCGATTCGATCCCCACGGTCATGGTGATGCAGGAAAGCGAGACGCCCCGGGACACCTTCGTTCTCAAGCGCGGCGCATACGATAATCCCGGCCAGAAGGTGACTCCCGGCGTGCCGTCCTTTCTGCCGCCCTTGCGCGAAGGCTGGCCCAACAACCGGCTGGGCCTGGCGCGCTGGCTGGTGGACCCGTCAAATCCGCTGACGGCGCGCGTCATCGTGAACCGTTTCTGGCAAATGTATTTCGGCGGCGGGCTGGTGAAGACCGTGGAGGACTTCGGCTCGCAAGGCGAATGGCCCATCCACCCCGAGCTTCTCGACTGGCTCGCCACGGAGTTTGTCGAGAGCGGTTGGAACGTGAAGGCCATGCAGAAAACGATCGTCATGAGCACCGCCTACCGCCAGTCTTCCAAAGTGACGCCGGAGCTGTTGCAGAAGGATCCGGAGAATCGCCTGCTGGCGCGCGGGCCGCGATTCCGGCTGCCGGCCGAAATGATCCGCGACCAGGCCCTGGCCGTGTCCGGGCTGCTGGTGGAAAAGGTCGGCGGTCCGCCGGTGAAGCCCTACCAGCCGCCGGGCCTGTGGCAGGAGCTGGCCGGTGGAAAGGGTTACGAGCCGGATCACGGAGAGGGGTTGTATCGCCGGAGCCTGTATACCTACTGGAGGAGAACGGTGGCCCCTCCGGCCATGATCACTTTCGACGCCCCCAACCGCGAGACTTGCGTGGTGCGCGAAACGAGAACCAATACTCCCCTGCAGGCCCTGGACCTGATGAACGATGTCACCTACGTCGAGGCCTCGCGCAGGCTGGCAGAGCGGATGATCAAAGAAGGCGGCCGCAGTCCGGGAGAGCGCATCACTTACGCCTGCCGCCTAGTCCTGGCGCGCCCGCCGAAGCCCGCGGAAAGCAAAGTTTTGCTCGACGTCTTCGACCGATTCCAGGCGAACTACCGGTCCGATCGCCAGGCGGCCATCCAATTCCTCAACCAGGGCGAATCGCCGCGCAGCAAGAAGCTCGATTCCAGCGAGTTGGCCGCTTACGCCAGCGTCGCCAGCTTGATCCTGAACCTCGACGAGGCCGTTACGAAGGAGTAGGCATGGATCCCCGGCAGCAATTCTTATCTCTCATGACTCGCCGGCACTTCTTTAGTTTGAGCGCTTACGGCATTGGACCGGCGGCGATGGCAACCTTCCTGCATCAGGACCTCCGCGCCGGGGAGGCGCCCGCCCTCCGCACTTTCGGCGCCCTGCCCGGCTTGCCCCACTTCCCGCCGAAAGCGCGCCGGGTGATCTATCTGTTCCAGTCGGGCGGGCCGTCGCAAATGGAATTGTTCGATTACAAGCCGCGGCTCCAGGAGTTCCAGGGGACGGAGCTGCCCGATTCGGTCCGCATGGGGCAGCGACTGACCGGCATGTCCGCCACGCAGTCGAGTTTCCCGGTCGTGCCCTCCAAGTTCCAGTTTGCCCGCCACGGCCGCTCCGGGGCCTGGGTAAGCCAGTTGATGCCGCACACCGCGAAGGTCGCGGACGAATTGTGCATCATCAAATCGCTCCACACCGAGGCCATCAATCACGATCCGGCCGTTACCTTCTTCCAGACGGGCGCGCAGATCGCCGGCCGGCCCAGCATCGGCGCCTGGCTGATCTACGGCCTGGGAAGCGAGACACAGGAGCTGCCAGGCTTCGTCGTGATGATCTCGCCCGGTTCGGGTGGGGGAGGCCAGCCGCTCTACGACCGCCTTTGGGGAAGCGGCTTCCTGCCGACTAAGTTTCAGGGAGTCAAGTTCCGATCGGTCGGCGATCCCGTGCTGTATTTGTCGAACCCGCCCGGCTTCAGCCGGAACATCCGGCGGCAGTTCCTGGATGCTCTAGGCAGCCTCAACCAGATGAAGCTTGAGGAATTCGGCGACCCCGAGATTTCCACGCGCATTTCGCAGTACGAGATGGCGTTCCGCATGCAAAGCTCCGTTCCCGAGCTCACCGACCTCTCCAAGGAACCCGCCCA
Organism: Acidobacteriota bacterium; assembly: GCA_016201185.1. Taxonomy (GTDB): domain Bacteria; phylum Acidobacteriota; class Terriglobia; order Bryobacterales; family JACQDG01; genus JACQDG01. The sequence goes on from JACQDG010000330.1 coordinate 4,390, forward strand.
TATCTTCGAGATGTACGGGCCCGACGCCCGCAAGCCCGGAACTTTCGCCGCCAACTGCCTGCTGGCCCGGCGGCTGGCCGAGCGGGGCGTGCGCTTCATTCAACTCTTTCACCGCGACTGGGACCACCACGGCAAGCTCCCCCAGGACCTTCCGAAACGATGCCTGGAAACCGACCAGCCCGCGGCGGCCCTGATCCAGGACCTGAAGCAAAGAGGCATGCTGGAGGACACGCTGGTGGTGTGGGGCGGGGAGTTCGGCCGCACGGTTTATTGCCAGGGCCGGCTTACCGCGGAGGAGTACGGCCGCGACCACAACCCGCGCTGCTTTACTGTTTGGCTGACCGGCGGCATCAAGCCGGGTATTACTTACGGCGAAACCGACGAGTACTGCTATAACGTGGTTCGTGATCCGGTCCACGTCCACGACCTGCAAGCGACCATGCTCGAATGCCTGGGCATCGACCACACCCGGCTGACTTACAAGTATCAAGGCAGGCATTTCCGGCTGACCGACGTTCACGGCAAGATCGTGAAAGGAATCCTAGCCTGATCCGGGCAGCTCTCTTGACATAGCCGCGGGGCCTCGCCGGGCCGGCCAGGCGACCGGGGCCACGGCGCCGACTAGAAATACATAAGAAGCGGCCCCGATCACCAGCATCACGCTGACGGCCACGAAAGCCATGTAGAAAGAGCCGGTCTTCGAGACGATCACGCCGGTGAGGAAGGGCGCCGTCACCCCGGCCAGGTTGCCGATCCCGTTCTGAATGCCGGTCCATTTGCCGGCCGCCTCCGGGCCGGCGAGCGTCTGCGTGATGGCCCACAGGTTCGAGGTGAACAGCCCGAACGACAGGCAGGCCACAATCAGCAGCGTCATCGAGACCGCCATATTCGCCACGATGGCCGCCGGCAGCATCAGCGTTCCCATCAGCAGGCCGGTTATGGCAAAGGTCTTCCGAACGCGCGTAGGCGTTCCTCCGCGGGAAATCCACAGATCCGAGGCCCAGCCGCCGAACAATGATGCCATCGCGATGCCCCAGAAGGGAAGCGAGCCGTAAATGGCCATCATCTTCAGCGAGTAATGCCGTTCCATCACCAGGTAGGAAGGCAGCCAGGTGAGAAGGAAGTACCAGGCGAAGTTGCCGCAGAACAGCGCCAGGAAAGTGCCCCACGCGGCGCGCAGCCGGATGATCTGGCGGAATCCCGGCCCGCCGCGGTAACGCGTTGCCACGTGGTGCGGGCGGCGGGGAACGGAAGCAAACCACGGGCCCAGCCACAGCAGAGCGCCGAATCCCAGAGCAAAGAACAGGGCCCGCCATCCGTAGCGCGCGATGATCAGCCCGCCGATCAGCGTCCCCAGCGCCGGGCCGCTTTTTGAGCCCGCATCCACCAGCGCGTTGGCCACGCCGCGATTCCGCTCCGGGAACTCCTCCGCGATGATCCTCGAATAGGCGGGATACGCAATCGACTCCCCGATCCCCAGCACTAGCCGCAGCCCCACCAGCGTCGCGAAGCCGCCAGCAAACCCGGTCAGCGCCGTGGCCGCAGACCACAGAAAAAAACCCACGCCCAAGACCCGGTACACGTCGAAACGATCCACCAGCCAGCCGGCCACGGGCATGAACGAGGCGTACGTCCAGAAAAAACTGGAAAACAGCAGCCCGAGCTGGGTCGGGGTGAGGGAAAGTTCCGTCCTCAACTGCGGGGCGGCGATGGAGAGATTGCCGCGATCGATGTAATTGATGCAGCAGGAGGAGACCAGCAGAGCCAGCAGCCACCAGTTCAGGGCTTTCGCAGTTCCTTTCGCAGCCTCCATCCCCGAACGTTCGGTCGCCGTGGTCACGTGGAGTCACTCTAATCGATTTCGGCGAGGAAGTCCACGCAGCCTTCGCGCGGAGGAGGCGCGCCCACGGGGCCACTGCGCCTCAGTGCGACATGGCGTAGATGATGTAGTTGATTCCCAGCCGGTAGGCTTGCGAGGCGGCCCGCTCCGGATACTCGGGCGAGTCCGCCCACTCCCAGGCGTCGCCGTTGTCCTGGTTGAAGCACATGGCCACCATGATGCGGCCTTTGTCGTCGCGGACGGCCCGCCAGTGCGGTATCACTCCATCTTTCTCATAGGTACGCCCGGTGCCGAAAGTTACCGTCCCCATCACCTGGATTCGCTCGCTCAAGTCGTACAGGACGTGAAAAATGGGGTCGTTGTCCGGGATCTCCTCGATAGGGCGATCGGGGAAAATGCGGCTCATGCTGGCTGTGAACACAGACCATTCGTAAGTGCCGTGAAAATCGTCGGTCATCAGGAAGCCGCCGCGCAGCAGGTATTCGCGGAGGACCTGGCATTGCCGGTCGGTGAGGTCCCAGTGGCCGACTTCGACGGCGTAGACCCACGGCCAGTAGAAGATCTCGCCGTCATCCAGGTCGAGATCGATCACCTGCTCGCTCGAGCGGGCATGGATCAACGTGAGCCGGCGAACTCCCTGCAGGAACTGGCGATCGGACTTGGGAAAGTCCATCGACCAACTGCCGTGGCGCCAGCGAACATAGCGGCCCGAGGGGTAGCGCAACCGGGCTAAGGCCCATTCCGTCTTCTCATCGTAGTCCGGAGGGACCGCTGCCGGATTCACTTCCTCGGAAGGATAGGTCACGAAACCGCGCTGGGCGAACAGCACCGTCAAGAAAAAAAGAGTGCCGAGGCCCACAGGTAAAGCGAAGCGGAGTCGCATCTGAGCAGCCCTCGTATGTTGTTCAGGATATCATGGGCTGAAGTGTTCGGCGAGGGACGGCTTCCTTTCCTTGACTTGCCTTTCCAGGACGGGCTAGAATGGCCGGGCAATCGCAGATTCCCTTCCGATGACCGGGAAAACCATCTCGCACTACCGTATTCTGGAGAAGCTTGGCGGCGGAGGCATGGGCGTCGTTTACCGAGCTGAAGACACGCGCCTCGGCCGCGACGTGGCCTTGAAATTTCTGCCGGAAGACCTGCTGAAGGACCAGCAGGCCATTGAGCGCTTCCGCCGTGAGGCCCGGGCGGCCTCCGCTTTGAACCACCCCAACATCTGCACTATTCACGATATCGAGGAGTACGAAGGCCGGCCCTTCATCGTCATGGAACTGCTGGAGGGCCAGACGCTGAAGCACCGCATTTCCGGCCGGTCGCTGCCGGCCGAAGTGCTGCTCGACCTGGGCATGCAGATCGCCGACGCCCTGGACGCCGCGCACTCGAAAGGAATCCTCCACCGCGACATCAAGCCGGCCCATATTTTCGTAACCCACCGGGGACACGCCAAGATCCTCGACTTCGGCCTGGCCAAGCTGCTCGCCGAACACCGGGAATGGCAGGGGCCGGCGGAATCCTCCCAGCAGGCGACCGTGGCCGAAGAGTTCCTCACCAGCCCGGGCACGGCCATGGGGACGGTGGCCTACATGTCGCCGGAGCAGGCGCGGAGCGAAAAGCTCGATGCCCGCAGCGATCTCTTCTCCTTCGGCGCGGTGCTCTACGAGATGTCCACCGGACGCCAGCCATTTTCCGGCAACAGCACGGCTGTGATTTTCGACGCCATCCTGAACCGGGCGCCGGTCTCGCCGTTGCGGGTGAACCCTGATTTGCCCTTGGAGTTCGAGCGGATCGTCGGCAAGGCGCTGGAAAAGGATCGCGAAATGCGCTACCAGACCGCCGCCGAGATGCGCGGCGACCTGAAGCGGTTGAAGCGCGACACGGATTCCTCCAGAAGCGGCGTCAGCATGGCCATGAGCGCCCCGACCCTCAGCGGCTCGAGCCAGGCCATTCCGGCTGTACCGGCCGCCCCGGCCGTTGCTACCCCGGGGCCAGCGAAGCGGCGGAAATTCGTCATTCCCGCCGCCGCGGCCGTGCTGCTTGTGGCGGCGGCCGCGGCAGCGTTTTTCTATTTCCACCGGCTGCCGGCTTTGACCGAGCGCGACTCCATTCTGCTCGCCGATTTTGTCAACACCTCGGGCGAGGCGGTCTTCGACGGGACGCTCAAGCAGGCGCTGGCCGTGCAACTGGAGCAGTCGCCGTACTTGAACGTCTTCCCGGAGGACCGGGTCCGCAACACGCTTCGTCTGATGGGCCGCTCTCCTGATGAGCGCGTGACGAGCGCCATCGGGCGCGTTATCTGTGAGCGGGAGGGCATCAAGGCCATGCTGGCTGGCTCCATCGCCGGCCTCGGGAGCCACTATGTGATTACCCTGGAGGCCGTTAATGGCCGGACCGGCGAATCGCTGGCCCGCGAGCAGGTCGAGGCCGAGAGCAAGGAGAACGTGCTGCAGGCGCTGAGCAAGGCAGCTTCCAGAATGCGTGGGAAGCTGGGTGAATCTCTCAGCTCGATCAAGAAATTAGATACCCCGGTTGACGAGGCCACGACCTCCTCGCTTGAAGCCTTCAAAGCCTACAGCCTGGCGGAAGCACAGCGCGCGAAAGGAGTGGAAACCGAGGCCATTCCTCAATACAAGCGTGCCATTGAACTGGATCCCAATTTCGCCCTGGCCTATGCGCGGCTGGGAACGGTCTATGGGAATCTCGGGGAGCAGGAACTCTCCGTCGAATACCAGAAGAAAGCGTTCGAACGGCGGGAGCGGGTCAGCGAGCGGGAGAAGCTTTATATTTCCGCGCATTATTACCAGACTGTCACAGGCGAGCTCGACAAGACCATAGAAACTTACAACCTTTGGAAACAGACCTATCCCCGAGACTGGACGCCACACAATAACCTGGCTCTCTTCTACAGTGAGTCCGGCCAGTACGATAGGGCCCTGGAAGAAGCCCGCGAGGCTTTGCGGCTAGAACCCCATCATCCTTTCCCGTACGGCCTTGTGTCGCGGGCTTATGGGGGCCTCAACCGGTTCGAAGAGGCTAAAGCCGTGTGCGAGAAGTACCTGGCGCAGAATCCCGATTATTGGGGCTGCCATGTCGGCCTCTATGTCAACGCTTTCATTGAAGGGAATGCGCCGGAGATGCAAAAACAGATCGAGTGGGCGAGAGGGAAGCCGGAAGAACTTTGGATGCTTTCCTTCCACGCCGTCGCCACCGCCTCTTCCGGAAAGATGCAAAAGGCTCGAGAGATTTTCCGGCGGTCCGTGGAGGCTGCGCAGCGGAACAACCTCAAGGAAGCCGCGGCAGGGACAACGGCCCAGGAGGCCCTGACCGAGGCGGCATTCGGGAATTTTCAGAAGGCGCGGGATGAGGTAACGCAAGCCCTGGGAGTAGCGCGGGGCAAGGACACGCTGCAATTCGCGGCCATTGCCTTGGCCCTTTCCGGCGCCGCTGCCCAGGCCCAGCCCCTGATCGATGAACTGGGCAAGCGGTTTCCTCAGGACACGGTCATCAACGCCATCTCGCTGCCGACGGCCCGTGCTGCCCTGGAGGTTAACCGCGGCAATCCCGCCAAGGCGATCGATCTCTTGCGAGCCGCGGCGCCATATGAGCTTGGCAATCCCGCGCCCATCTACCTTCGCGGCCAGGCTTACCTCCGCGCGAAGAGCGGAAATGAAGCGGCCGCGGAGTTTCAGAAAATCCTCGACCACAAGGGCGCTTTTGTACCCCTACCTCTATACTCCCTGTCGTACGTCGGTTTGGCCCGCGCTTATGCGTTGGCCGGAGACACGGCCAAGAGCCGCCAGGCCTACCAGGATTTCCTGGCGCTGTGGAAGGACGCCGACCCGGATATTCCCATCCTGAAAGAAGCGAAGCAGGAATACGCGAAGCTGCAATAACGACGGCGATTACGCGACGATGTCTTCCCCGCCGTCCACGCCGATCGTGTTGCCGGTCATCCAGTAGGTATTTTCATCAGATAGGACCGCGATGCACTTGGCCACGTCCTCCGGGGTAGTCAGCCGGTGGTAGGTGTTGCGCATGGCGGCGAACTCGAAGAGCTTCTCGCTGCCGGGGATCTTACGGGACGACGGCGTATCGGTGACCCCGGCGCGTATCGCGTTGGCGGTGATTCCGAACGGCGCTAGCTCCAGCGCTAATTGCCGGATGTGGGCCTCGAGCAGCGCCTTGGCGCCGGAGACCGGACCGTAACTGGCTATAACCCGCGTGCCGCCGGCGCTGGTCATCGCGAACACCCGCCCGCCGCGCGTCATCAGCCCGCTTTCGACCAGATCCTGGACCCAGTAAACCAGGCTGTGGGCCATCGTGTCGCTGGTCATTTCCAGTTGCGCCTTGTTGACGACCCTTTCCTCGTTAGCAGAAACGTAGGGTACCAGAGTGCCGAAGGCGATAGAGTGCAGCAGCACGCGCACCGTGCCGGGTGCGGACGGATCAGAGAGCTTCTGGCCAATCGCGCCGATGAGCTCCTTGCGCTTCCCGTCGTCGGCCGCGTTGGCGTTGAAAAAGACCGGCTCGCGGCCCATCGCCCGTATCATCGCCTGGATCTCCTCCGCGTGGGGCAGGGTGGCGCGGCGGTCCAGGTGGACGCCGAAAATGTTCATGCCTGCGCGCGCCAGCTCGATGGCCGTGGCCTCGCCGAAGCCGCTCGAAGCCCCGAGAATCAGCGCCCAGGGCTGGGGTTGAGTTTCCATAAGTGTTTGATCCTACCAAAACACCGTGATGCGCCGCTCCTGCTCGCCGCTGTATTCCAAGTGAATTTCCAGGCGCTCGTTCGGCAGGCGTTGAGAGAATTTCTCTCCCCACTCGATCAGCACCACCGCATTCTGGTCCCACAAGTCGTCGAGCCCGAGCGTATCGAGCTCGGGCGGGTGGTCCAGGCGGTAGAGATCAACGTGAAAGACCTTGGGCTGCCGGCCATATTCGTGGATGAGGGTGAACGTCGGACTGGCGACCTCCTCCACCGCCGCCGCGCCCAGGCCGCTGATGATGCCCTTGGCGAGCGTGGTCTTGCCGCTGCCCAGCTCGCCGATCAGCAGCACCAGCGCCGGCGGCTTGAGCCGGGTGGCAATTTCCCGGCCCAGGGCTATGGTTTCTTCCTCGGAATGGGTGAGGAAGGTGTCAGGCATCCCGCAGGGAGGCGATGGCCGCGCTCAGTGAGCGCAGGAGGTCGGTGGCCAGGGCGCACTGCTCGCCCAGTTCCTGCGACGCCAGTTCCCCAGCTTTGCCGTGCAGATAGACCGCTGCGGCGATGGCCTGTTCCGGTGGCGCTTTGGGAAACTGGGCCAGCAGCCCGGCGATCATGCCCGTGAGCACATCGCCCGAGCCGCCTGACGCCATGGCCGGCGTTCCCGTCAGGTTCACAAACACGCGGCCGTCGGGCGTGGCCACCAGCGTCCGGTATCCTTTCAGCACCACGTATGCACCGCGCGCGCAGGCGAACTCCCGCGCCACCTCGACCCGCCGGCGTTGGATCTCCGCCGTGGGCATACCGGTGAGCCGCGACATCTCGCCAGGATGCGGCGTCAGCACGGCGCCGGCCCGCACGTTTTCCTGTAACAGGGCGTCGGCGTCCAGAACCAGGCGCTGGCTGGATTCCCGCACCACCTTGCGGATGAAGCCCTGGGTCTCGTCATTCGTTCCCAGACCGGGGCCGATAGCGATGACGTCCTTGTTGGCTGCGATCTTCTCGAAGCGCTGGTAATCGAAAGCGGCCGGCGAGACCGTGCCCAGCTCGGTTTCCGGCAGCGGCTCGGTCATCAATTCCGGCGCGTGGGCCACGACAGCGCTGGTGGCGCGGGCGGCAGTAGCAACCGTCACCAGGCCCGCGCCAGCGCGGAGTGCCGCTGCGCCCGCCAGGGCCGCCGCGCCGGGCTTCGGCGTCGAGCCGGCCACCACGAGCACGTGTCCGAAATTCCCCTTGTGCGCGTCCCGCGCGCGGGGGGCAAACAAAGGCGCGATAAACGCGGGATCGATGGTCGAAAGAAAAATCTCCGGGTCGTCCTCGTACAGACTCGGCGCGGAGCCGATCGGAACCACGTGCAGGGCGCCGACGGCCTCGCAATTCGGGGGAAAAACCTGCCCCACCTTGGGGGCGGTAAACGTGATGGTGTGGTCAGCGCGGATCGCCTCGCCGAGCCTCTCGCCGCTGTCACTGGCCAAACCCGATGGGATGTCCACTGCCACCACCTGGGCGTGAGACAGCCGCGCGTTCACATCCCGGATGATCCGCAGATACTGGCCTTCGGCCGGCCCCCGCAGGCCGGCGCCTAGCAGGCCATCGACCACGATAGTGGAATCGAGGATTTCACCCAGCGCCGCTTCCCACTCTGTCTCGGTCTTGACAATCCGCGGCCGGTGGTCCGCGCCCAGGAGCATGCGATAGTTGGCCGCCGCATCACCTTGGAGCGAATCCGGGTCCCCTGCCAGCACGACCTGTAATCTCCCCACACGCCCCCGCGTGTGCAATTGCCGGGCCACCACCAGACCGTCGCCGCCGTTGTTGCCCTTACCGCAGATCACCGCCACGCGCTGCTTCTCGAGCGGGCCAAACTTGTGCGCTAGGAACTCAAACACCCGCGCGCCGGCGTTCTCCATGAGGATCAGCGAGGGCACGCTCCGCTCCTCGCTGGTCCGCCGGTCTACCTCCCGCATCTGCGCGGCGGTCAGGATTTTCATCTCTTCTCTCCCGCCACTTGCATCTCCAGGTCCCGCAGCCTGGCGGTCTCGCCCATCGCGATGAGCACGTCGCCCGGCTCCATCACGGTCTGGCCCGAGGGATTGAACTGCATCCGGCCCCCGGACTTGACCACCGCCAGAACAATGACCCCCAGCTTTTGCGGCAGCCGGGCCTGTTCCAGCGTCTTGGAGGCGCAGGAGGATCGCTCGCCCACTCGGATCTGTTCGATCTCCAGGTCCAGGTCCGAGCCCTCGAAGGCCGAGGCCATGTCCAGGAAGCTCAGCACGTGCGGGCGCAGCAGCGCCTGGGCCAGCCGGTGCCCTGTATATGAGTAAGGGGTGAAGACGACGTTGGCTCCGGCGCGCTTCAGCTTGGGGATGGCCTGCTCGTCGGTAGCCCGGGCCACCACCGTGAGGTCCTTGTTCATCCCCTTGGCGGTCAGGGTCACGTACACGTTCTGTGCGTCGGTGGGAAGGGCCGCCACCAGCCCCTTGGCCCTCTCGATGTGCACGTCGCGCAAAGTTTCATCGTAAGTGGCGTCGGCGATGACAGCCTTGTAGCCCTGCTGGAGAGCCCACTCGGCCCGGTCCGGCTCGCTGTCCACCAGCACGAACGGGGCTTCGTTCCGGACCAGCTCGCGGATCACGCTCCGCCCCACCCGACCTCCCCCGCAGACGATGTAGTGATCCTCAAGCTTGTCCAGCATTCGCTTTTGCCGCCGCCGGCCGAAATAGGCGCCCAACTCCGCCTGGATGGCGAACTGCGCGATCACGGCGATGGCCAGAAACACCGTTGTAACACCAACGGCGATCAGAAAGGAATTGAAAATTCGCCCCGCCTTGGAAAGCGGGTGAACCTCCTGATAGCCCACGGTGGTGAGCGTCGTCAGCGCCATGTAAAAGGCGTCGAACCACGGCCAGCGCTCGATGAGGACGAAACCGCAGGTGCCGAAGGCCAGCACCAGCGCCATCAGGCCCAGCATGAAGCCGATTCGGCGGCCGAGGGGATTCATGCTAGATGGCTTGTTTCTTCCACCGGCCCCGGCGGAAGGCCAGCACCCCGACCACGGCGATGGTTGATTCGGCGATGGTAATCGCCAGAAAAACGCCGTTGACGCCCAGCCTGGCCCACATCGCCAGGCCGTAGGCCAGGGGGATTTCCCACAGCCAGTAGCAAAACAGGTTGATGGTCATCGGCGTAGTGGTATCGCCGGCGCCGTTGAAAGCCTGCACCATCACCATCCCGTAGGCGTAAAAGACGTAGCCGTAGCTGATGAACCGCAGACAGGCGACGCCGATGGGCACGACCGCCGGATCGGTCGTGAAGAGGCGAATCAGGGGCCCGGCAAAGAGGATGAAGAGAACCGCCACCCCGCCCAAAAACAGCATGTTGTAAAAGGCTGTCAGCCAGACTGAACGCTCGGCGCGGTCGGGCTTCTTGGCCCCCAGGTTCTGGCCCACCAGCGTGGCAGCGGCGTTGCTCATCCCCCAGGCCGGCAGCAGCGCGAAGACCAGAATCCGCACCGCAATGGTGTATCCCGCGAGCGCCGAGCTGCCGAACAGGGCGATGATGCGCACCAGGCCGAGCCAGCTTGCCATCCCGATAAAGAACTGCACAATGCCGCTGAGCGATACGCGGATTAGCCGCAGCAGGACGGCGGGCGCCAGCCGAAGGTGCTGGCGGCGCACCACCACGCGGCTCCGCCCCCCGAGCAGCACCCAGAGCTGATAGACCACGCCGGTTCCCCTGCCGATCGTCGTTCCGATGGCAGCTCCGGTTAGTCCCCATTTCGGGAACGGCCCCCAGCCGAAGATGAGGCATGGCTCGAGAATTATGTTGATGATGTTGGCCAGCCACAGGGCCCGCATGGCGATCACGGCGTCGCCGGCGCCCCGGAAAATGGCGTTGTTGAGAAACAGCAGCAGGACCGTAGCCGTTCCTCCCAGCAGGACGGCGGTAAATCCCGATCCCACGCGAACAACGTCGGGCGAGGCGCCCATTAGCCGCAGCAACTGCGGAGCGAACACGGCGCACACCGCGCCTATCAGCAAGGAAAGAACGATCCCGATGAGGATGGACTGCACGGCGGCCACCGAGGCTCCCTGCGGGTCCTTCTCACCGATGCGCCGCGCCACATAGGCGGTGGTGGCCATGCTCAGGCCCATGGCGACGGCGAAGATCAGGGTGAGCAGCGACTCGGTGAGCCCGACCGTGGCCACGGCGTCGGCGCCCAACCGCGCCACGAAGAACACGTCCACCAC
>JACQDG010000327.1 GCA_016201185.1 Acidobacteriota bacterium
CGGGCGCCGAGCTGCTCGATCGCCGGCTCGCTCGCGGGTGAAGGAACCTCCGTAGCGCGAAACTCGCCAGTCGAAATGTCCACGTAGGCCAGCCCGGCTATGTCTCCCTGCAGAGCGACCGACGCCAGGTAGTTGTTCTCATGGGAGGGAAGCAGGTGGAAGTCGCTGGCTGTGCCCGGCGTGATCACCCGGGTGACCTCGCGCTTCACCAGCTTCTTGGTCAGCCTGGGGTCTTCCATCTGGTCGCAGACGGCCACGCGGTAGCCGCGCCCGATCAGCTTGGCGATATAGCCGTCGGCGGCGTGGTAGGGCACCCCGCACATAGGTATGGCTACGCCCTTCTCCCGGCTGCGCGACGTCAGGGTGATCTGCAGCTCGCGGGCGGCCACCACCGCGTCCTCGTAGAACAGCTCGTAGAAATCCCCCAGGCGGAACAGCAGCAGGGCGTTGGGAAATTTCTGCTTGATCGAGTTGTACTGCCGCATGAGCGGGGTGGAAGGCTCAGGTCCCATGAGAGAATAGGAAACTCACAAGATTATACTCCGCCCGGGAGGCGCCGCTGCGAAATCGAAGATTGTGGATGGCGCTGGGAGCTTACGCGGCGCTCGCCGCTCTCGCCTACTTCACGCTCGACGGCGTGTTCCGCGCGATGGTGTGGATTTTCTGCGCGGGGCTGGCGGCGATGACGCTGGCCAGGGCGAAGTATGGAACCACGGATGAACACAGATGAACACAGATGCGGGGACACTACGGCATCGCGATGGAGGAGTGCGAATGGAAATGCTCCGAGCCGACTGTTGGAGGATACGTGCCTCCAACAGCCGGGGTGCGCGGACCTTACTGGGCGACGTTATCGGCCGGCTAGCGGGAAGAGTGAATCGGCGTCGGGTTCAGCGCCCGACCGGTCACCGGCGGCATCGCACTTCAGCACCAAACCACGGAGCGCGTGGGCCCACGCTCGCGATCTACTTTCAGGATAAGGGGCAGGGGAAGGGGATCGGGCGGCGGGGATAGAGATGTGGTTGAACCGGCGGGGGATATATTTTTGGAAAGGCGGGGAACGCCGAGTCAGAAGGGGAACTGAGGAACCACAGATGAACGCAGATGAACGCAGATATTAGAAAAAGACTTCGGCCGGCTCCAAGAAGAAGTTCCTGGCAGTCGCGAAGTCCTTGCCAAATCTTTAGGCCGCGGGCGAAGGGGCGGTGAGGGTCCGATAGGCCCGACGCACGAGCAGCCACAGCACATAATAAACTACGCTGAGGAGGAGAACAGCGCCTCCCCGCAGCCAGGGCGGGAGTGGTTCGCCCGCGACTCGTGCCGGCAGGTCTAAGACAAGCACTACCAGCAGCCCGGCAATCAATCCCAGGATTGCTCCCCACAGTGGCAGGCGCTGCGGAAGCCAGCTTGTGGGGATGAGCATCGCCCACAGGCCCCACGCCAGCGGCGCCAGGCACCAGAAACTGGTGAGGAGATAACGGCTCTCCAGGTCGGGGACGAAATTCAAACGCAAAGCACCCGCGGCCAGGGCGATGGCCACGGCAGCCACGGCACTGGCCGAAGCAAAACGCTGCATCATCATTTTTCAACCTCCCTCGGTGCTCGGGATTCTATCACGAGTCAGGAGGAGAACTGCGGAACCACAGATGAACACAGATGAACGCTGATAGCGGCTAGAAGAACAGCGCCTGGGCCAGCAGGACGCAACTGAAGCCGAAGAGGGAGATCAGGACCTTCATGGCGGTCCAAGAGCGGAGGGTGTCGGGGACGGTCATGCCGAAGTATTCTTTCACCAGCCAGAAGCCGGCGTCGTTGACGTGGGAAAGAATGGTGCCGCCGGCGGCGGTGGCCATCACCAGGATCTCGGGCGAATAGCCGGGCAGGCCTTTGACCATGGGCGCGAGGATGCCGGCCGCGGTGATGATGGCCACCGTGGCCGAACCCTGGGCGATGCGCAGGCTGGCGGCAATGACGTAGGCCACGATGAGCGGCGAGACGTGGGAGCGCGCCAGCAACTCGCCGGCGTAGGTTCCGACGCCGGAATCGACGATGACCTGCTTGAAGGCGCCGCCGCCGCCCATAATCAACAGTAGGGAGGCGGTGGGGGCCAAGCAATCGGTCGAGAACGTGGCGATCTGCGCGCGCGAGAAGCCGCGGCGGAGGCCCAGGAACACCATCGCAAACAGCGCCGCGACCATCAAAGCGGTGAAGGGATGGCCAAAGAAACCCAGCACCTGCCGCAGCAGCAAAGCAGGAGCAAGGACCAGCTCGGAGATCGAAGCCGCGAAGATGAATCCCACCGGAAGCAGAAGGGCCGCGACCACCGAACCTACGGGAGGCGGTCCGGGTGAGCCTTCCGCCGGGGCCTGTGAGGCCGGCCGGCTCATCGATTCCGGCACCGGAACGAAGATCCTCTTGGCGATCCAGCCGCCGTAGATCATGCCTCCCAGCACGGCCATGGGTACACCGAAGGCGACGCCGTAAAGGATGGTGCGGCCCAGGTCGGCGCCGAGCAGTTGCGCCGCGGCGGAGGGCGCCGGGTGGGGCGGGATGAGCGCGTGGGTGGTGGTGAGGGCGGCGATCATCGGCATGCCGTAGAAGAGCAGCGAGCGGCGGGTCTCCCGCCCCAGGTTCCAGACGATGGGGACCAGGATGATGAAGCCCACCTCGAAAAAAATCGGCAGGCCGAGGAGAAACGAAGCCGCCAGCACGGCCCAGGCGGCGCGATCGCGGCCAAAGACCTTCAGCAGCCGGTCGGCCAGGGCCTGACCGCCTCCGGAGACTTCAATGAAGCGGCCGATGATGGCGCCGAGTCCTACTACTACAGCGATGAAGCCCAGCGCGTCTCCAAAGCCGGCTTGAATCGACTTCAGCACTTTGAGCAGCGGCATGCCGGAAGCTGCGCCCAGGGCCATGGATGAGATCAGCAGCGACAGGAAAGCGTGCAGCCGCAGAACGAGGATCAGGAACAGCAGCAGCGCGATCGCTAGGAGGGTGAGCGCCACCAGGGCGGGACCAGTCATGGGCGTTGAGCGCTTCTGCAACACAGGCAAGAATGCCTGTGCTACGGGGCAACTATAGGGGATCGCACGCGGGCTGTCCAGCGGGGCTTCACCGCAGAGGCACAGAGCGCGCGGAGAAAACGCAGAAGAGGCCGGTGCTACTTGGAGGCTCGGCGGGAGGTCTTGCGGGCGGCGCGGGCCGGCTCTTTGAGCAGGGCGTCGAGCTCCGTCCGCAGGTTCTGGTCCTCGTTCTGGTAGAAAGCGTCGCCGCCGGGGTGCTCGAAGCGGATGACGCCCTGACGGTCGATCAGGAACATGTAGGGCACAAAGAATCGCGAAACGACGGAAAGGTCGGCGAAGCTGGTCAAGGAGCTGCGGCCGCCCATAACGATGGGGTAAGTTACGCCAAAGCGCTGGATGAAATCGGGGATTTTACTCGCGGCGTCGGGGTTGATGGCCACCGCCAGCACCTCCATCCCGCGCGAGCGCCATTCTTTATAAATGGGCATGATGGTGGCGGCGGAACGCTGGCAGTGGGGGCAGTCGGTGAGGAAGAACTTCAGAAGCACGACCTTGCCGCGATAATCCTCGAGGGAAATCCGTTCGCCGTGCGTCGTGGGGAGGCTAAGCGGCGGCGCGGGCCGCGGGACTGCTCCCGCCCAGGCCGCCACGATTGCCAAGAAGGCCACTATCGTCAGTTTCACAAACCGCATCGCAAGCTCCTCGTTCTAATTTATCACTGCGGCAGCCCTTCAACGCTGCTAAAAACGTTGCTGCGCAGCGTCCACTGGAACCGGCCGTCGTCGCCCACGCCCGTCACTTGACCGGCCTGCTCGCTCTCAATCTCCAACCGCTTCCATTTCCGGCCGCAGATTTTTCGGTAGTCGGCGAAATAGCGAGCAGCCTCGGCCTCCCCGGTCCACTCCACCGCATAGTGCAACACAGACCGCTTTTCCCGGCCGTTCTCCCAGAGCGCGTAGCGGCTGCCGCGCCAGGCCGGACCGAGCCGCCGGGCCTCTTCCTGGCCGGCATATTGTTGCAGCAGGATCTGGTGATCGAGCTCCCCTAGCGTGCCCTCGAGCAGCTTCTTGTAGCCTCCCGGCAGCCGGAGGGAGGGAAGAGCCGGCTTGGTGGGAGCGGCGTTCTCGAAATAGCGCTCCGGGTGCAGCACCTGTTGCGAGCTGGCCGGCGGCCGGCGAAACACTTCGACGAAGGCAGCGCGGCCCAACTTATCCACCACCGCCTGCTGGAACAGCATCCCCGCCGTGTAGGGGAACATGAGGGTCTCCTGCATGTAGAGCGGCGCGGCGCCAAAGACCGGAAACTGCTTAGCCGTCTGGCCCGAGGCCTCGATGGTGGCCGCCGCCAACTGAGGAGAATGTTTCAAGGACTGCCCCGCCTGCCGCGCCATATATTCACTCATCACCCAAGAGGCCTGGCCTTCGACGATGGCCTGGCGGGCCAGGGCCTCATCGTCGTCCTCGCCGCGGTCGAGGAACTTCTTCAGCTTGAAATGCTGGTCGGCCAGGGCGTGCGCCAGCTCGTGCACCAGGGCAATGTCCTGCAAGGCCGACGGAGTCCAGGCCGCCAGGTAGAGCTTCTTTTCCCGGAAGTCGTAAAAAGCCGCCGCCTGCTCGGACAGCAGGTCCACGGTCTGGGACTTCAGATCAAAGTCCGGACTGAGGAAACCGAATTTCTTGAGCAGGATTTCCTGCCCGCGGATCTCCTCCGGCTTCAAGGCCTTCGCCATTCGCTGCTCGACGTATTCCCGAATCTTCTCCCGGCTGATCAGGGCGCGCGGCACGGGGCGGACGACCTTCATTCCGGTGATTTCACTCACCGTCGCCAGCATCTCATCGACGCGGGAGAAGAGCTGCTTTTCCTGCTCGGGGCTGATCTGGCCGTAAGCAACCCGCACCAGGCAGATCGCAAAAACAGCCGTCAGGAAGGCAGTCCGCTTTTTCATGCTTTCGTTTCTACGCGGATGGAACGCCGGAATTCCTCCCGCCGGGCCCAAAACAGCAGGGTGGCCAGCAGGCAGAACACCCCTCCGGCGGCGACCGTCAGCGGCGGCCCGTAGCGGGAGGCGACGATGCCGGCCAGGAGGCTGGCGAACGGCCCCAGGCCCACCACCGTCATGGTGTACATGGCCATGATGCGGCCCCGGTACTCATCCGGGATCACGGTTTGGATCAGGGTGTTGGTGGAGGCCATCTGGCGCAAGGTGCTGAAGCCGACCAGAAGCATGATGGCCACAGACAAAGTAAAGTTGCGCGAAATCGCCAGCAGGATCAGGCCGACTCCCAGACCGGTCGAGCCGAGCAGGATCACTTTCACCAAACCTTTCGTGTTCCGGCGGCCGGCCAGTCCCAGGGTCCCTACCAGCGCCCCGATTCCCATGGAGGCCAGCAGAATGCCCAGGCCGCGCGATCCCTTTCCCAGGATGTCCTCGGCGAAGAACGGCATCAAAATCAGCGCTGGCACGCCGGATATCGTAGCGGCGCCCAGCAGCAGCAGCAAATAACGGATGTGCAGCGTGTGATAGGCGAAGCGAAAGCCCTGGATCAAGTGCTCCCAGGGCGACTCGGCCACGGAGCGCTGGAAAGGAAGCAGCCGCATGCCCAGCAGGCTCAGGATCACCGGCGCGAAGCTGAGGCCGTTGAGCAGAAAGCAAATACCTTCGCCGAGCCGGTGAACCAAGAGGCCGGCGATTCCCGGCCCCACCACCCGGGCGACATTAAAGATCGAGGAGTTCAGCGAGATGGCGTTGAGCAAATCCTCCTTGCTGGCCATCTCGATAATGAAGGACTGGCGGGCGGGCATATCGAAAGCGTTGATAATGCCCAGAACCGTCGCCAGCGACAGCACGTGCCAAACCTCGACCCGGCCGGATATCGTTAACGCGGCCAGCATTAGCGCCTGCACCATGGAAAGCGCCTGGGTGATGACGATGATGCGGTGGCGGGAGCGGCGGTCGGAGGCCAGCCCGCCCAGAGGCCCCAGCACGAAGACCGGCATTTGGAGACAAAAGTAGGTGAGGCCCATCAGAAATTCGGATCGCGTGAGGCGGTAGATCAGCCAGGTCTGCGCCACGCTCTGCATCCAGGTGCCGCACAGCGAGATGATTTGCCCGAAACAAAACAACCGGAAATTGCGGTGGCGAAGGGCGCGGAAAACCTGGCGCAGCCCGCGGCGCTCGAGTAACGCCGGTTCGGCGGGGGCCGGAGGAATGCCGGGTTCCGTCACCAGCGCCGGGGCTAATTTTTCCTGATTGGTCGCTTCCTTCATGGGAGCAATCCTTCAGGATAATGCATTGGCGGGGCGGAGCGTGGAGGGTGAAGCAAAGCAGCGCCCGCCGGCGAAGGGAAAAGAGCCGGGCTGGTAGAATAAAGAGGCACGGATGTCGAAACTGCGAATGTGCCCGCACTGCCGCGCGTTCGTGCCCGCGAACGAGCGGGTCTGCACGGAGTGCCACGAGCCGATGGGGCGGCCTTACGGGGCGCGGGTGGCGACCGGCGCGGCGCTGGCCGGCCTGGTCCCGCCAACCCATTTCACTACGCTGATCATTCTGCTGATCAACGCGGCGCTGTTTGCGGCGACGCTGCTGATGAGCGCGCAGCGGTCGGACGCTGGGCTGGGGTCGCTCGATCCGCAGGTTCTCTATGCTTTCGGCGCCAAGGAGCCGTTCTCGATTCTGGTCGGAAAACAATGGTGGCGGCTGGTGACGGCCGGTTTTCTGCACGGCGGCTTTCTGCACATCCTGATGAATTCCTGGGCGCTCTATGACCTGGGAGCGCAGGTGGAGGAGGTCTACGGGACGGCGCGCTTTCTGGTCTTTTACCTGGTCTCGAGCGTGGCCGGCTTCCTGGCCAGTTGCTTCTGGTCGCGCAGCCTGTCATTGGGCGCCTCGGCCGCCCTTTTCGGCCTGATCGGCGCCATGATCGCCTACGGCTACCAGAACCGTACCACGCTGGGCATGGCCATGAAGGCGGTCTACGCGCGCTGGGCCATCTACGGCTTGCTCTTCAGCCTGATCCCGGGCATTGATATGGCCGCTCATATCGGCGGGTTGGCGGCGGGATTCCTCCTGGGCTACCTGGCAGGCCCGCCGCGGCGCGCGGCCGTGGAATGGCTGTGGAAAGTGGCCGCGGGTTCGGCGGTGGTGATCACCGTAGCGTCCTTCCTGATGGCGTGGGTGAGATTTCCTGGAAGATGAAAAGCGCGCCGAGGCAGACCGCCCCTTCCATTCGCTACGCCGATGCCGGGGTGAGCATCGACGAGGCGGACCGCGCCGTGGGCCGCATTAAGAAACTCGCGCAACGGACCTTCAACCGCCATGTCATTACTGATATTGGCACGTTCGGCGCCGTTTACGCGCTAGGCGCGACGCACGGGCGGGGAACGGTGCTGGTTAGCTCCGCCGACGGCGTGGGTACCAAGCTGAAGGTCGCCTTCACCACCGGCATCCACAACACGGTAGGCAAGGACCTGGTGAACCACTGCGTCAACGACATCGCCGTC
>JACQDG010000328.1 GCA_016201185.1 Acidobacteriota bacterium
GCCACGCCTTCCATCAGCTCGTCAAAGATGCTCCGCTTTGCCATTACCGTCCCCTCCTCGCCGCACGTCGGCGCGCGGCCCGCTAATACGCACGCGCCTTTAGTTGCAACTCAATCGCGGTCTTGAGAGCCTTCTTCTCCTTCGCGCTCAGGTCCGCTGCTTCATGCTTACCGTACAGCATCATCAGCCAAATCTGCTTCTCAGACTCGAAGTACAAGTAGATGATCCACAGACCGCCTCTGCGACCCTTGCCTCGCCTCGGGTCCGCCCTAATGACCCCGCTAAGGGCGATCGCGGTATAAAGTCCTCCGACACCGACCAAAGCTACTCCGATGACCACTCGTTTATCGTGCCAGTAAGCCGAGCCGGGACGATACTCCTCTTGCTTCTTCGGCGTCGCCATCAAATAGGCCCCCGTTCCAATTGCGGCTAGGCCGACGATCAGAGATACCGACCTGGTCTTCCCAAAGGCATAGGTCGAATACCCACGCCCTTTGTTTGCTCGTGGGAATTGGTAAGTAATCGGAGGACTGAGTGAGCCACGCGTTGCGACCGGGCCCTCTTGCGCCTTCGCTAATAAGAGCTTCCTCAGGACAGGCGCGCTCGGAGTACCTTCCGGCCGAATCGGTGAAGGTCTCGGTGCCGGCAAGTCATAACTGCTATCGGGTGGCAATTGGTGCCCGCCCACACAGAGAACTGCACCAAGCATCAGCGTTAACAGTCTTGGAACCATGCTGTCTCCTCCTATCGTAAGTGTCGTCATCATCAACATGCGTGTGGATTTTTCCCTCTTCATCCTGCTAACCCCGAAGGATGATTTACCGGTGCGTCACTCCGCTGTGGCACTGATCTAGCCATGCTCCTTTGCGCCGAATCGAGCATGATTTCTCGTCCTCTGCTCGTGCAAATCACAATCGGGACACACTAGTCTACGACTGCAAGAATCGTCCCCGTCACTTCTACCTGGGTTGGGAACAGCCCGAGGCCAAGGAAATAAACCCCCGGCCGCAGAGGCGGCGAGGAATCCCGCGTTACGGTGATGGTTTCGTTTCCGGTCGGGCCTGTTGAAGCGTATTCCGCCACAACCCCCAGAGTCCCGGCGGTAGGTGGAGCGCCGAACCGAACGAACAAGTCCACATTGACCTCAGGCGTTGAGGTCACCACTGTTATCTGCAACCTTGATGCGCCCTCCGGCACGGCGGCGCAAACATCGCCCGAAAAGAACGCGGGGGCCAACGTCGCAGGCAGGCGGAACGGGAGAGGCTCGCCGGAGACCAGAGGAAGCGCACACGGTGGCCGGACGATCTGCCCAAGGTTCACCGTGACGACATTCGCTGATCGGCCTTCCNNNNGCTCCGCGGCACAACGACGTTTACCTGATCGAGCCCCACGAAGGTACCCTGAGGGCCGGCGGACAGAACCTGGGCCGATTGGCCGCCGATGGTGACCGTGGTCCGGGCCAGCGTCTGGATACCGCGAATTCCGGTCCCGAATAGCAGAAGCACCAATTGCTCATTGTCGGGACCGAAGGTGATAGGCACCGAAGTGCATCCACCCGGAGTGCCGCTGCACTGAAACACCGGCACCACCGTCTGGGCCCCTGTCGAGCTTACCCGGATGGCCACTGCCGCTGCCACCCCTCGACCGTCCGCTTTGGCCGAGAATAGAGCCGGCGCAACACGTTCGACGCGTACTGTTCCGATAGCGGCCACCCGCTGGTCAACCAGGACGTTCACCGTCGCCAGACCTGCGGCGGTGCTGGCGGGAATCAGATAGTTGATCTGTCCGGGCGAGACGAAGAAGAGAGGCGCCAGGCGCGCAACGCCCGCGCTGTCGGTGACCCGTACTGACGTGCCCGCCAAGGTCGTCGGGAGCGGCGTGGTCGTAGCGGCCTCGGCCCGGACTGCGAAACCCTCGCCGAAGGCGCTGGCGATCGATTCAGCGGCAAGGGCCCTCGGCGAGAAGCTGGCCGCAGAGAGTGTCACGGCGGTATCGGTGGTCAACTTGGCCACGAAGGCATCGCCGACAAAGACAGTCCCACCACCGTATGTGGTCTGTAGAGCCCCCGATGTCGTCGGGAAATTGGCCGACAGTGTCCGACCGGCCACATACACGTCGCCGGATCGGTCAACGACGATCGCGCGGCCCTCGTCGTCGGCCGGGCCTCCCAGGTAGGTTCCATAGAGGGCGATGCTGCCCGCGGCGTTCAGCCGGGCCACAAATGCATCCTGGAACCCCCCACCGAATTCTGCCTGGATCGCATTCGCTACCGGAAAATCCCCGGACCACGTGTAACCTGTAACGAAGGCGTTCCCCCGGGAGTCCACGGCGATCCCGAACCCGCCGTCGCTGGTGCTACCTCCCAGGAAGGTGGAATACACCAGGGTGTTGCCCTGGGGACTTAGCTTGGTGACAAACGCATCGGAGAACCCGCCGAATACGGACTGCGCGGCATTAGCGGTAGGGAACTCCCGCGAACCTGTCTCTCCCGTAATGTAGGCGCTGCCAGCAGAGTCCACTGCTATGCCGCGGCCCTGGTCGTCCGATCCACCTCCGAGGAAGGTCGAGTAGGTGAGCGTAGCGCCATCGGGATTCAGCTTCACCACGAAAGCGTCGGAGCCGCCGCCTTTTGTTGACTGGAACGGGCGCGCCGTCGGAAAGTTCGCCGAGGAGGTCGTACCAGTCACATACGCGCTGCCCGTTGCGTCCACGGCGATGCCTCCCGTGAAGTCGCGATCTGCGCCTCCCAGATAGGTGGAGTACACCAGAGCGGACCCGGTTGCGTTGAGCTTGGCTACGAACGCGTCTCCTTCCGGAAAGCCACCCCCAAAAGCCCGTTGGAACGCCCCGGGCGTGATAGGAAAGTTCGTTGAGCGGGTTGTGCCGATAACAAAGGCATTTCCCGCGGAGTCGACCGCAATTCCGGACCCTGCATCCGCATTGTCCCCGCCCAGGTAGGTCGAATAGACCAGTGCTGATCCCGTCGCACTCAGCTTGACGGCAAAAGCGTCTCCGAAACCGCCAAATGTCCTCTGAAGGGAGCCGGCTGTCGTGGGAAAGTCGCTAGAGGTGGTCGAGCCTGCGACGTAGGCATTGCCTGCACCATCGACGGCAATCGCCGTACCTTCATCGCTCCCGGAGCCCAGGGAGGTGAAGGTTCCTCCCAGGTAGGTCGAATAAACCAGCGTTGTTCCGGCTGGGTTAATCTTGGCCACAAATGCGTCTGGGGCGCGCCGGTTAGTTGCCTGAAACGGGTTCGCGGTTGGAAAGTTTCCAGACTCGGTTGAGCCCGTCACATATAA
>JACQDG010000331.1 GCA_016201185.1 Acidobacteriota bacterium
CACAATCAAGGTCGTTATAGGAAACAGCAGTTCCTCCACCCGCCGCTCGCCGCGCTCCAGAAACGGCCGGAAGTGGACCGGGTCAAGCACCAATCCGGCGGCGAAGGCCCCCACGATGGGCGCCAGGCCCACCAGCCCCGCCAGCATCGCAACCAGAAAGCAGAAGCAAACGCAGACGGCCAGCAGAACGCCCGGCACGCGCAGCCGTGCAGCGTAGCGAAACAGACTATTGGCCAGGAACCGGCCTGCCAGCACTGCGACGGTCAGGAACAAGCAGGCCTTCAGAATGATCCACAGCGACACTGTCCAGGAAAAACCCGCGCCGGACCCAGTAGCAGCCGCCATCACCAGGCCGCTCACCATCGCCAGCACCACCAGCCCCATAACGTCATCCGCCACGGCCGCGCCCAGAATGATACGGGCCTCCTTGGTGCCGGCCTTCCCCAGGTCCTTGAGCACGCGGGCCGTGATGCCCACACTGGTGGCTGCGAGCGTGGTACCCACGAACAGGTGCGTGAGCCATCCTGCGTCCCGCAGAAACAGCAGGGAAACAAGATAGCCCAGGAGCATCGGCGCCATCACTCCCAGGAAGGCCACCAGCAAGGAAGACCATCCCACCTCCAGCATCCCTCCCAGGTCCAATTCCAGTCCCACCTCGAACAGCAGCAGGACCACGCCGATCTCCGCCACCACGCCGATGGCCGTCGAGGTCCGCAGCCACTCCAGCGCCGTAATTCCGAACAGACCCAAGTTGCCAAGGAGCACACCAATTACCAACTCGCCCAGCACCGGGGACTGGCCCATCCGCCCGAACACTTCACCCCCCAGCTTGGCGGCCACAATAATCAGCCCCAGGGCGATCATGGCCTGGCGCGCCAGCGCGGCCGCATCCGGGCCGGGGACGGCCACGGCCGAAACGAGCGGCAGGATCACGGCCGGCATGCGTCACGTCAGAACGATTTTCGAGATATCCACCGTGGTGGGAGGAAACTTGGGATCCATTTCTTCCAGCTTCTCGACGATGGTCCGCGCCACGGCGTAATTGCGGAACCATTTCCGGTTGGCCGGAATCACGTACCAGGGCGCCCACGGGGTGGAGCAATGCGCGAGGGCGTCCTCGAAAGCTTCCATGTAGTAGTCCCACCGGCCCCGCTCGGCGAAATCAGCCAGGCTCAGCTTCCAGTGCTTCTGCTGATCGTCCAGCCGCTGCTGGAAGCGGTCGCGCTGCTCCTCCTTGGAAATGTAAAGGAAAAATTTCAGAATCTGCGTGCCGCTATCGACCAGCTCCTCCTCAAAGTTGTTGATGTGCTTGTAGCGGCCCTTCCATACGGACTTGGGCGCCAGGCCATGGACCCGCGCCACCAGCACGTCCTCATAATGCGAGCGGTTGAAAATGACAATCTCCCCCTGCGCCGGGGTAACCCTGTGGATGCGCCAGAGAAAGTCACGCTCCGCTTCCAGGCCCGCCGGTTTTTTGAAGCTCGCCACCCGGCAGGATTGCGGATTCAGCCCGGACATCACGTGCTTGATGGTGCCGTCCTTGCCACCGGCGTCCATAGCCTGCAGCACGATGAGCAAGGACCGCTTG
Source organism: Acidobacteriota bacterium (assembly GCA_016201185.1). GTDB lineage: Bacteria > Acidobacteriota > Terriglobia > Bryobacterales > JACQDG01 > JACQDG01. The sequence continues at coordinate 1,589 of JACQDG010000331.1, forward strand.
TGCTCGGCGTACAGCCGTTCCTGCAGCTCGGCCATCCGCTTCAAGTCCTTGGCTAACTGGTTCACCAGCTTCGGATCGTCGGGGTAGGGGTTGGAGTGATAGTCGGGATCGAAGTCCTTCAGGCGCACTTTGGTCCCCGGCTCGATCCGCAGCGGCTGCTCTTTGTCTTTGCCCTTCTTCGACACTACGCCGCCTCCGGCCGGTCCACGGTCAGCTTCCGGTGCTCGCGGGCTATCGCCAGCGCCAGCAAAATCCACACTGCCACCAGCCCAATGTTGAAGGCTGCCATGTTCTGGACACGCAGGCCCAGCTCCCTGACGGCCACAAACACGACCACACCCGATAGCACGTCGCCGAAGCGCACGAAGAAAGTGTCCACCGCCTGCTTGGCCTTGTACTTGGCCTCGCGGGTGGTCGGCAAGTACAACGCACCCCGGATGGTGTTCATTAAGGAGTAGTCGGTGCTGTTTTCCAGGATCTTCGCCAAGCGCACGTAGGCAAAGACCGGCGCCGCCATGATCAACGAGTAACTGCACAGTGAGATGACCGGCAGCACAAACAGCGCCCCGCGCACCCCTAGCAATTTGAAGATGCGCGAAACCAGGAAAAACTGAAGAAACACGCCTGCCAGGTTTTGCCAGAACTGGAAATCGGCGGCGTAACTTAGCAGAAGTTTCTGTTCGGAGAGCCCGCCTGCGGTTCCGGCAGTTACGGCCGCCTGCGCTGCCTGTGAAAAGACCTTGTCGCGCATGTACTCCCCGTTGGTATTGACCAGGTTGAGGGTAAGGATCAGAAGCGCAATGAGCAGCAAGTAACGCTGTCGGAGCACAAGCTGGAATCCCCCATCCCTGGCCAACGGTTGCTCGGCCTGCTGCCGTCTGGCTGGGTCCAGCGCACGGGCCTTCTCGCGGTTATGCACGATGTTGGTCAGCAGCAGGCAAGCCAGCAGCAGGCCGCCGGCGACGAGCATCATCTGATAAACTCCCAGCGGCCGAACCAACAGACTGGTAATCCCCGAACCCGCCATCGCGCCAACCGAAGCTCCGACGCCCACAATAGGAAACAACCTCTTGCCCTGCTCGGGCGTGTAAATGTCGTTGGCGAAGGACCAGAGTTGGGCGATGACCATGACGTTAAAGATGCTCGTCCACACGAAGAAAGCGATACCCAACGGCACCTCGGCTTTGCTGAGCAAGTAGAAGAGGACCAGGTTGGAGGTGAACAACAGGAAGACCCCGTTGATCAATCGGATGCGGTTGACCTTGCTGGCGTAAGCGCCGTAGGCGGGGACCAGAAAGAGCAGCAGCACCGCCTGGAACGCGCTGCTGTAACTCTTGAGTTCCGCTCCACCACCCGTCAGGATCAGAGCTTCCCGCACCGGCTTGATGATGTAGTAGGCAGTGAGCAGAAGGAACAGATTCGCCGTCAGAAGCAGGGCGGTGAAGCCCTCCCCCGCCCGCACTTCGGCCAACAGGCTCAGCAGCCGCTCCAGCCAGGTCCTGCTCCCCATCGAGGCCGGCAACGTCGCTGTGGCCATTTTGTTCTCCTTGCGAGTGCCCTACTCCGCCCAGTCCACGCCCGCCAGTTCCCACCGGCCCGCGATTAGGCGAGCATACAGCCGACCGACTTTGGCACTCTCGGATTCTCCTCGATCTTGGCCCGGATTTGCAAGGCGATGTATTGCCCCTCGCTCCCCTCGCATGAGTGCCGCCCTAAGGTTTGCGCTTGCGGTGCGGCAGCTTTTTCTTGATATCCGGCCAGAATTCCAAGAACACTGCGTTGCCAACGTCACCCCCGAGCCCGCGCGCTCCCCGGGCTAAAGCGTCGCTCGTGTGCGACAGGCTATCGGGATACCACGCGTTGGAGATGAACCCGCTGCTGAAGCTGCCAGCCACACGCGAAAACGCAAATGTGCGGCCGCCTCGCGTCGTGTAGGGGAACATGGACTGAAAGGCGGCGGCCATGCTCCTGGCCCAGAATCCCTTTTTTGTCGAGCGGCGATACCGGGGATCTTCTCCGTCCAGGATGGCCACGCCTGACTGGATCGTGCCGTCAATTGCGCCCCGGCCGAACCACGAGCCAAAGCGGCGCCCATAACCCTGTCCGCCTTGTTTCCATTCCGTGGGTTCGTCGCGCAACTGGTCGAAACCCGCAGAAAAACCGGCGAACAAGAAAGAAGTAGGACCGTAGGTGCTCTTGAGATAAAGTTGAAACCTTCTTTTGGGGGTGAGGGGAGGAAGCGAAGCGGCGGGGCAACGGGGGGACGGCAGCGCTCGGAACAGGGGCGCTCTGCTGATCGGCAGGGGACTGCTGGGCGTTTAGACCAAGGCAGATCAGTCCTGCCAAACCACACACCATGCCTTTCCGCATGTGATAACCAGAAACTCCCCGTAATACTGCACCATATTATCATTGAAGAGAAAGGCGGCTTTTCGTGCAGGCGGCTCAACTCGTCGGCGTTCGTGACTTGCGCGTGGTGGATCTGCCGTCGCCTCCCGATCCCGGGCCCGGCGAGGCGCAGGTGCGCGTGCTAGCGGTCGGCGTCTGCGGCTCCGACCGGCACCAGTACCTGGAAGGCGCCATCGGCGACGCCCCCGCCCGGTTCCCGCAGATCCTGGGCCACGAGCCCGTCGGCCTGGTGCTGCACGCAGGCCCCGGCGTGTCGGGCCTCGAGCCGGGAATGCCGGCGGCCCTCGAGCCGGCCATCTACTGCGGCCGCTGCGAATTCTGCCTCACCGGCCATCACAACGTCTGTAAGAACATCCGCTTCCTGAGCAATCCGGGCGAACCCGGATTCTTCCGAGAATTTGTCAATCTGCCGGCGGAAAATGTCCTGCCGCTTCCGCCCTCCCTGTCGCCGGCGATCGCGACGCTCTACGAGCCGCTGGCCGTAGCTTTGAACGCCATGAAGCTGGCGGCGATCCGTCCGGGAGAATCGGCGGCGGTGTTCGGCGCCGGGCCGATCGGGCTGCTGACGATCGCCATGGCTCGCCTGAGCGGGGCCACGCGGATTTATGCCGTGGATCGGGTGCCGGCGCGGCTGGAGCTGGCGCGTCTCATGGGAGCCGATTGTGTGATTGATTTTTCGGCGGCCCGCCCCGATCAGGCCATCCTGGCCGACACGAGCAAGGGCGGCGTGGACGTGGCCTTCGAGGCCGCCGGGAGCCAGGAATCCCTGAACCAATGCCTGCGGGTGACCCGCGCCGCCGGCCGTGTACTAATGATTGGCATCCCGGCCGAGGTCACCGTGGCCCTGGAGTTTCACGAAATGCGCCGCAAGGAGCTGGCCCTGCTCAACGTGCGACGGCAGAACCACAACGCTCACATGGCCATTCGGCTGCTGGCCGAAAGCCGGTTCCCCGCCGGCGAGATTGTCACCCACACACTTCCCCTCGCCGCCGTGGACTCCGCGTTCCGGCTGCTCGAGAACTACGAGGACGGCGTGGGCAAAGCGGTGATTACCGTCCCGGACTAGGATGCCCGCTCTCTTATGGTCGCGGCTCGGATTATTGACACCGAGCCGCGCGCGGAAGCAAACAGCACTAGCTGACCGGCATCCTCCGCGTGCGCCCCAATAGCTTCCGCGCCCGCTCGATGGCTTGGTTCTCGGCATCCTCTCGTGTCGCGCCCTGCGTGCGGGCGATCCAGGCTCCCGGCTCA
>JACQDG010000332.1 GCA_016201185.1 Acidobacteriota bacterium
GCGGCAAGATCCTCTTTAATATCCAGACCGCCGAAAAAATTCCCACGCGGATGAAGCTGGTGGCCCGGGGCACGGCCGGGCACGGATCCATTCCCCGGCCCGACAATCCCGTGACGCACCTGGCTGAGGCGGTTGTGCGGCTGGCGGAAGCCGAGCAGCCCATCAGGCTCAACTCGACCACACGGGAGAATTTTCGCGTGCAGTCAAAATTGCCGGAAAACGCCGAGCTGGCGCGGGCTTTCGCGCAACTGGAAGACCCGGCGCAGGCCAACGCGGCGCGGCGCGAGATCGCCCGCCACAGCCCTGTCCTCGCGGCGGCCCTCTCGACCACCGTCTCGCCAACTATGTTTGACGCCGGAGTGAAGGTGAACGTAATTCCAACCGTGGCCGAGGCGCAAGTGGACGTCCGCCGCCTGCCGGATGAGACGCGGGAAGAAGTGCTGGAGCGTTTCCGCCGGATCATCAACGACCCTGCCGTGGAGATCGTGCCGGCGGGGGGACAGGAAATGCCGGCCACCGAGCCAAGCTCCCGGTCGGGCGCGATGTACCGGATGATGGAAGAAGTATTGCGTGCCGAGCCGGATGCCGCCTTCGTCGTGCCGGCCATGTCCCTGGGCGCTACCGACGGCAGCTACCTCCATGCCAGAGGTATGGGCGTTTACGGGATTCCGCTTTTCGCCCGGCCGAACGCCGAGCGCAGGGCCCATGGCAACGATGAACGGTTGTCGCTCGCAAGCTTCAACCGCGGCGTTCGCCTCTTGCGCGAGGTGGTCCGAAGGGTAGTCGAATGACCGCGGCGTCCCGCCCACGACGCGGAAATCGCTCTTAGGAAAGTCGGTGATTGTGCCTTGAACGGTTACTTCTGCAGCACCGTCAACACTTCGTTCAGGGCGCCCTGCCGGTAACCCTCCAGATCGAGCGTCACAAATTTGAATCCGAGCGACTTGAATATGGAGGTGAGCTTGCACGCCATCACGATGCTGAGCGCGCGTTCCAGTTCTTCGGGAGCGATCTCAATGCGGACCAGCTCTTCGTGGTAGCGGACCCGGAACTGGCGGAAGCCGAGGGCCTTCAGGGCCTCCTCGCCCTGCTCGACAATTTTCACGTTTTCCTTCGTCACGGCGGTGCCATAGGGAATGCGCGAGCTGAGGCAGGCCGAAGCGGGCCGGTCCCAGGTGGGCAGCCCGGCCTCGCGCGACAGTTCGCGGATCTCGGTCTTGGTCATGCCTGCGTCGAGCAGCGGCGCCCACACGCCGTGCTCCCTGGCCGCCCGCTGGCCGGGCCGGAAGTCGCGCGTGTCGTCCACGTTCACCCCGTAGACCACGTTGGGGATGCCCCGCTCGCGGCACAAATCGGCCAGGCGCGTGAACAGCTCGTCTTTGCAGTGGAAGCACCGGTCGGGGTCGTTGCGGACGTAGTCCGGATTGTCGAATTCGAAGGTCTCGATATATTCGTGCCGCAGGCCGAAGCGGCGCACGAACTCCTCGGCATCCCGCTTGTGCGACTCCGGAATGGAGTCCGAGTCGGCCGTCACTGCCAGGACCCGGTCGCCCAGCACCCGGTGGGCGGCCCAGGCCAGGTAGGCCGAGTCCGTGCCACCGGAAAAGGCGACGATTACGCTGTCCAGGTCCCGGAGGATGGAGAACAGGTTTTCCTGTTTTTTAGCCAATTCCAGATCGAGCATTCGGAGCCATTATAACGCAAGTCTCACACGCTCAGGAGCCATCCTTGCGCAGGAAGCCCGGTGATCTGAGACATGGCTAAGACATACCACTGCAACTGCCGCTCGTAGCCGGCCCGGCGGGCGGGTAGGTCGGCGTCGCTCTTGAAATCGACGATGGTCCAGCCGCCGTTCTCGAGAAACGTCAGGTCGATGATGCCTTCAAACAGCCGGCCGCCGTCGAGCCGCAGCAGGACGGGCAGCTCGCGGTGGCAGCGCCCGGCGGCTCGCGCCCGGCGCACCAGCGGATGGCCCAGCGCCGCGAAGGCCGCTTCCGCGGCCGCCTCGACCTCCGCTTTCGGCGAGCCGATAACCCTTCCGTGCCTCCGAGCTAGAGTTGCGACATTCTGCTTGTCGCCCGCCAGATCGGCATCCCGCAGGATGGTATGGACCAGCGTGCCGAAGCGGCGGCCCACGGGACGGGCCGGCGGCCGCGGCAAAGCGTCTACCCGAATCGCAGCCTGGAAGCCCACCGGAAGCTCGACCGCCTCGGTAGCGGTGAAGAGGTCGAACTGCAAGCATGTGCCTTTTTCAATGGCGCGGTCGCGGCGCAGCTTCCACTCTTCATAACTTCGCATGCCCTGCTCGGCGGCTCCCCCGTCGCCATCACCGGACAGGACCGTTTCCAGCCGCAAGCCCAGGTTGGTCTCCACCTGCAGATTCAGCTTCGCCGGATCCCACCAGACCACGCTGTAACTGCCTTGCTGATGATCGTGGAGGCCAGGGCGGATGGCGAAATCGTAAGTGCCATCGTCGTGCGGCGGCGCTCCCAGGACCGTGGTTTCGCCAAAGGGCGGGCAGCCAGGAGCGGGCGACGACCGCCGACGTCGGTCGCGGGGCGGGTACAGCGCCTTGTTAAGGGGATCGAGCCAACAGCCGGCAATCGGCTCATCGCCGATCGCGGGTACGACGAGCAGATCACGGGCCCGGGTGGCCGCCACGTAAGCCACGCGAACGCCTTCCGCTTGGTCCCGCGCCGCCTCCTCCTGCTGTTGGTCGAGCAGTTCCCACGGCGAGCAGCCCAGCAGCGCCGTGGCGCAAAGGCCGCTTTGCGTATCAACGTAAAGATCCGGGTCGGAGCGGCTGAGCCGGGTCGTAATGTCGGCCAGGATCACCACGGGAAACTCCAAGCCCTTGGCTGTGTGGACGGTCATTACGCGCACCCCTTCGGCGCCTTCTTCGAGGGCTGGCGCTTCCGTGGAAGATACTTTTCCCGCCTGCGCGGCCAGTTCATCGACGAAGCTGCGGAAGGAGATGCCGCCGCCCAGTTCAAAGCTGCGGGCGAGGTCGCAGACGCGGTACACGTTGGCCAGAACCTGGTTTCCTGCCGGGCGCAGGGCGAAGCCGGCATGGGAGCGCGTGGCCTCGAGCAGCTCGGTCAATGTTTCGACGATGGGCCGGTAGTTGCGCTTGCGATGCAGCTCGCGCAGAAAACAGAGGGCCCCGGCCACAGGATGGAAATCTTCTTCCGGAGCTTCCGGCAAAGGGCGGAAGGGATGCAGACTGCCTATTTCATGCCGGAACCGCAGCAGCACGCTGTCGGAAACGGCGAACAGCGAGCCTCTCAGCGTGGCGAACACGGACAGCTCGTCGTCGGGCCATTCGACCGCGGCCAGAGCGGTCCGCAGGGTTTCCACCTCTTCGCGCTGGTGGAACGATTTTGCTCCCACCAGAACATGCGGAATACCGCGGCCTTCGAGTGCGTGCAGGTACTCCCGCGTGGTATCGGTCGCGCCGGAAAGGAAATGCCGGAACAGGATGCAGACGTGCCGCGCCGCGACGGGCGCTTCGCGCTGCTGGTCCTCCGGGTCCCGCACCTTCCAGTTGCTCTCCTGAAGCAGCCACTCGATGAAGCCGGCCACCGTCCCCGGCAGGCATTCATTTACGGCCGTTTTGGTGATGCCCCGGAATCCATAGGGGCGCGGCACAGACAGGGCAATGACGCACGGCCGGTCCCCCTTCGCCTTCCAATGGTGTTCCAACGGAACATACCGCGGCTGGCCGGTGAAGGGGTTCTCCTGCACTTCGGGCTCGAAAGCGGCATTGACGAAGTCCTGGATGGGATGGAGCGCCCGAAAACTTTTCGTCAAATGGACCAGGCCCGCGCCTCTCGCCGTCAGTGCGTTTCGCACGGCCTGGTAGAGGATCACATCGGCCCGGCGGAAACGATAGATGGACTGCTTCGGGTCGCCCACGACGAACAACTTCCCGGGCACAGGCGTGACGGCCAGCCAGTTCGTCTCCTCCGGGTCGTTGGCTGCGAGCAACACCAGAATTTCCGCCTGCAGCGGGTCGGTATCCTGGAACTCATCGACAAAGATGTGGGTGAACTGGGCTTGCAAATAACGCCGAACCTCGGCATTTTGGCGGATGAGGTTCCGCACGCGGACCAGCAGATCGACGAAATCCAGCCCGCCCGCGCGGCGCTTCAGGTCATCATAGCGGACGACCAGATCCCACATTTCAGCCCTGAGCAGCGCGCCTAGGTCGGCGTCGGCCCGCCTTCTGAAGGACTCGAGCGAACGGAGCAAGCCATCGCGCGCGGCAATCACCTCTTCGCGCGAGACGCCCGGCCCAAAAGTCCCGCTGCCCTTTTTCTTGCGGTCGCGGTTCAGGTCTCGCAGCAACTGCAGGAGCAGGCCTTCCAGGGCGTCGTAGTCCCGCGGGGCGCCGCGCTCGGCCCGTTCCATCCAGGTGGCCAGGTCCCTGGCCGGCCGGATCGCCCGCAGCAACTGGTCGTTCGGATTCCGGCATTTTGCGGCCAGCGCGGCCAGGGCCAGCGTTGGGCCCGACAGAGCATCAATCTCTCGCTCCCGCTCGAAAGGCTCCCGGCGCCAGGGCGTAGGAAAATCCCGCCACTCGATCAGCTTCCATCCCGCATCCTCCAGCTTCTCCAGCGGTGAGCGGCTGTCCCAGGAATCCATGTGGGCCAGGCGGACCAGGCAGCGCCGCAGGCCGGGGGCCGACTCGCCGAGCTTCTGCTGGATCCAGTTCCGGAAGGCCTGGCCGTATATGCGCCGGGCCTCATAGTCGGACAGCTCCTGGAAGGCAGGGTCGATCACCGCTTCCACGGGCCGCTCGCGCAGGATTTCGGCGCAGAAGGAATGGATGGTGCCGACGCGCGCCTCCTCGAGGCGTTCCAGGGCGTCCTCCAGGTTGGCGGTCTCGGCGGGTTTGGAAGCGGCGCTGCGCGCCCGGTCCAGCTCCTGCCGCAGACGGAGCTTCAGCTCGCCGGCCGCTTTGCGCGTGAAGGTGACGGCTACGACGCGGTGGATCCGCGTCAGGCCGTTCGCGAGCATTGCCACGATTCGGTGGACCAGCTCCGAAGTCTTGCCCGTGCCCGCCGAGGCCTCGACAATAAGGCTTTCCTCGAGCGAGGTCCGGATGCGACGCCGAGCGGCCTCATCATCGATCTGGATGCCAGCCGCGGCTCTCATGGGATGTTCCGCAGATCCTGAAGCTGCTCCAGCCGGTCCTTCTTCTTTTTCGCCACTTTCCGTTCTTCGTAGGGCCCACAGATGGGACGATAGTCACAATACTCACAGGCGTTCCGCCGGGGGGCGGCGGGCAAAAACCCCTGCCGCACAGCCTCGTCGATGGTCTCGGCAACGTGAGCGGCGCGAAGGCGCGCGGGATTGTCGAGGGCGATCTCGATGCGCGTGTAATTGCCCCGCTGGGTGGCGTAGAAGAGTTGCCCCGACTCCACCTTCTGGCCCAGCAGCTTCTCGGCCGCCAAACCGTAAAGGAGCGGCTGAAGAATTTCCCCTCCCCCGATCCACACCGGCGGCGGCTCGGGCGCTTTGCCGGTTTTGTGGTCGGTGACGCGCAGCAGACCGCGCACGGCGCTTTTTTCGATCAAGTCAATCGAGCCACGAAGGTGGAGGCCGTCCAAGATCACCGCCTCCCCGGCGCTGCTCTCCGGGTCACGGCCCGGATCCGCCGGCAGCCCAAAGGCGAACTCGAAATGGACGGGGAGCCACTCGGCGTGCAGCGAGACCAGTTCGAGGATCCAACCTCGCAGGTCGGTGCGAATCTCTTCGATGCCACTCTTCCAGACCCGCGGGATGGCGGGCGCCAAGTCTTCCGCATATTTGGTGGCCACGCGGGCCAGGACGGCGTCCAGGATGTCGAGCACCAAGGAGAGGTTGGCGGCCTGGACCGGCAGCAGGCCCGCTACCTTCAGCTCGCGGAGAAGCTCGAATTGCACGGCGTGGAAGAGCGAGCCGCGGGTGAGCGGATCGAGTTGCTCGAGGGCTGTGGCCTCTTCCCGGCTGCGAAGCTGGTGGATCGAGTAGAGCAGAAAACGATACGGGCAGGCGGCGAAATGCTGCAGGGCGGTGGGAGAGTAGCTGCGGGCTCGAAGGCTATGGGTTGCCAGGATCTCGCGGGTCTTCGGGTCTGGATCCACGATGCCGTCGGCCTCCGACCAGGAGGGCCGATTCCAGCGGCGCCAGCGGGCGCGAAGCGAACGGGCCAGGTGCGGGTTAGCTTCGAGCAAATACCGGCCGGCGCCCCTGGCAGCCGCGGCGCCGCGCTCGCCTCGTTCCAACAGCCCGCTCAAGTACGCCAGGTCGTACTCGGCCTCGTCGATCGCCTCGCCGGTATCGCGCGGGGCAGGCCATCCGAGCTGCGAGGGGGCCGCCTGGGCGGCGCGCTTTTCCATTTCGCGCAGGTCGGGCAGACGGCCCTCGGCGGCGCGCCAGATCTCGAGCGCATAAAAAGACGGCACGCGCGGCCGGCCCGCCGCCACGTCCATTCGGGGGTAAGAGGCGATGAACCGCGACCGGGCGGCGCCGGCAGCCAGCCGCAACAGCAAGCGTTCGCGGGCCACGCGCTGGTCTTCCAGTAACAAGCTGGCGGCCAGCTTTTTACGATGCTCGTCGAGCAGCAGCGGGTCCTCGAAAGATTTGCGCGGGAAAAGGCCCTCGGCCAGCCCGGGCAGAAAAACCACCTCAAACGACCGGCCCCGGGCTTCGCCGATCGGCCCCACGAAGACCCGGCCATAGCGCCGCTGTGGCGGCTCCCGGCGCAGGGAGCTCAGGCGTTCCGTTAGCACACCGCGCACTTCATCCACCGTGACCGGTCCTACCTCATCCATGGGCTGCAATTCGTTCAGCACCGTTAGCACAGAGTCCGGCTCGCGCAGCACCATCCCCGCCAGCCCGGCCAGCCGCTCCAGCCACTCCTTCCAGCGGGCGCTCGCGGGCAAAGAGCCCAGAAAGTCGATAATGGGGAGGGCGAACTGTTGCAGGTTTTGGAGCCGCTCGGTCTGCTTTTCCAGGCGTTCGCGGCCCGGATCGCCTTCCTGGTCGAGCTGCTCCAGTTGAAGCCGGAACTCCACTTCGAGTCCTTTCAGGCGTCGCAACCAGCGGTCCTGCCCGCCGATCACTGCGGCATCCACCAGCAACTTCTCCCAATCGAACGGCGCGCGCAGCGTGCCCGAAATCACCGGCGATTCGTGCGTCTCGGAGACTGGTGGTTGGGGCTCCTCAGCCGGCGGCGGAATCGTTTTCAAATTGGAGAGGAGCTCGTCTTCAGGCGCCGCCCACTCGCTCTCCCGTCCGCCCTGCGGAACCTGTCCCAGCGAGAGGTATTCGGCAAATCGGGAAGCCGTCAGACCCTCGGCTGCGCAGGCGAGCAGGGCCAGGAAGGCGCGTCCGGAGGGGTCCGGTCGCGCAGCGCTGCGGGTGAAGTATCCGGGAATGCCCGCCCGGCGAAGCGTATCTTCCACCAGCGGTAAGTAATCTCCCGGGTTCCGAAGCAAGATGGCCATCTGGTCAAAGGAGATCCCCAGCTCGGCCAGCAGGCGGATGCGGCGGGCGATCTCTACGGCTTCGAGCGCTTCGCCGCCGGCGGAAAAGAACTCCAGGCTCTGGTCCAGGCCGGTGTCCCTGGGAACCGGGGGGATCTGCGGAGCAAACAAATAACGGCGCAGGCGGCCGAGGGTATCCGACGGCTCGCTGCCATACAGCCCGTTGGCCTTTACCTCCAGGATCTGCTCCAGCGCGCCGATGCTTTCCTCGTCGCCGACCGGCGCCGTGGCCAGCACGTCCGGCGACCGGCGGGCCAGCGCCGTAATGAATGCCCGCTCGGCGGCTGAATCGAGCGAGCAGTCCAGCAAGAACACCGGGAGGCCGAGGAGCCGATGACCGCCGTGGGCCGCCACATCGCCCGCGAGCTGGAAGAGAATGGCCAGGTCGGCCAGGGATCGCTCGGCCAGCTCTTTTTCATAGCGGGCCTGTAAGAGCGCGAGATCTCTCCCAGGCGCCCCGACGCTGGCGAGGCGATCGACTGAAACGCCCTGCAGCCGCAACTCCGTCAGCGTTGCCGCCAGGGCCCGGGGGAAACCGGGCGTATCCGCCACCGGGCCGAAGTATTCGAGCACGCCCGCGGCGCCGCAGGCATAGACACTGCGGGCGGCGATGGCCTCCATGCCGAGCCGACTAACGGGAGTCAGTTCGCGCTCGCCAGTCGCTGCGGCTGCCAGCGTCGCCGCCAGCTGCCGCAGGGTCATGCGGTGCGCGCCGCAAAAGCCGGCATTCTCCGGTAGACAGCTCCTGACAAAATCGTCGGCGGCGCCCAGGGTTTCGGCCAGAACCACAATTTCACCATTGCTCTCGAGCGAGCGGAAATGCTCCGCGGCTATCCCGAGACGTTCGGTGCTGGAGGAGGAGACAAAAATGCGGCGGGTCAATGCGGCCTACCCGGCAAGCAGTCGGCCCATTATACAATCAATTCATGCGACCAATCATGGCCGGCAAGACACCCCAGGCCGTGACGCCCGGCGACGAGCCGCCGCCGGTCTTCCGCTCCTGGGGGCGCCTTTATGCCGCCGTGGTCGCCTACTTATTTTTCCTGATCACCCTTTTCTATCTCTTCACCGTGTCATTCAACGGAGGGCGATGAGACCGTTGGATTGGGTCGTGCTGTGCGGCACGCTCGCGCTCATCATCCTTTACGGGCTGTACCGCGGCCGCGGCAGCGGGACCGTCTCGAGTTACTTGCTTGCCAATAAGACCATGCCCTGGTGGGCCATGGGCCTTTCCATCATGGCCACGCAGGCCAGCGCCATCACCTTCATCGGCACCACCGGGCAATCCTACACGGACGGGATGCGCTTCGTGCAGTTCTATTTCGGCCTGCCGCTGGCCATGGTGATCGTGGCCGCCACGTCCGTGCCGTTCTTTCACCGGGCCGGGGTCTATACTGCCTATGAGTACCTGGAAAAACGTTTTGATTCAAAGACGCGGACTCTCACCAGTATTGTCTTTTTAATACAGCGCGGCCTCGGCGTGGGGGTGGCCCTGGCGGCGCCGGCGGTGGTGCTGTCGGTCCTGATGGGGTTGCCGGACCGGCGCACCGTTGTGATCATGGGCACCCTGATCATCGCCTACACCGTTATTGGCGGCATCAGGACGGTCACCTGGACCGACGTGCTGCTGATGTCCATCATTTTCCTGGGCATCGCCACCGCGCTGACGGCCTCCATCCTCATGATGCCGAAGGACGTCTCTCTCCGCGACGCCTTGTATCTGGCCGGGGCCTCCGGAAAGCTGAACGTGGTCGACCTGTCCTTCGACTGGAAAACCCGGTACAACCTTTGGAGCGGGCTCATCGGCGGCACGTTCCTGGCCCTTTCCTATTTTGGCTGCGACCAGTCGCAGGTGCAGCGCTACCTGACCGGAAAATCGATCCGCCACAGCCGCATCAGCCTGATCTTCAACGCCGTGATGAAGGTGCCGATGCAGTTCTTCATCCTGCTTACCGGCGCGCTGGTCTTTGTGTTCTTCCTGTTCGATCCCCCACCCATGCTGTTTCACCGGGCTGAGCGGGAGCGGGTGGAGAAGCTGGACGAATATGGGGCGGCGGAAGCGCGTTACCGCCAGGCTTTTGAGGAGCGGCGGCAGGCGGCCGCAGCCCTGCTCTCTGCACGGGACGCGGCGGCGCGGGAGCGGTACAGGGTAGCGGAGAAGCGCCTGGAGGCAGACCGCGCCGAAGGCATCAACCTGGTCCGCCGCACCAACGGCGGCCGGCCCTACAACGACACGAACTATATCTTCCTCTCCTTCGTGACGCGCTACCTGCCCGCGGGCGTGGTGGGGCTGATCATGGCGGCGGTTTTCGCCGCGGCCATGTCGAGCATTTCCGGCGAGTTGAATTCCCTGGCCACGTCCACGGTCATCGACCTGTACCGACGGCATTTACAAAAGAACGCCAGCGACCGGCACTACGTCCTGGCTGCACGACTGGCGACCGCCTTCTGGGGGCTTTATGCCATGACGTTTGCGCTGTTCGTAAACCGCCTGGGCTCACTGATCGAGGCCGTGAACATGGTCGGCTCGCTGTTCTATGGCTCGGTGCTGGGCGTGTTCGTGCTGGCCTTCGGGGTGAAGCGCGCCAACGGCCACGGCGCCGTCGTGGGATTGCTGGCTGGCCTGGCGACCGTCTGGTGGATCAGCCGCAACACGGAGATTTCCTTCCTCTGGTACAACGTCGCGGCCTGTCTGGTGGTGGTGGCGGTGGGCACGCTGGTGAGCGGAATGATGCAGCCGGCCGAAGTCAGCGTCCCCCAGAAGGCATCAGCTAACTAGCACGGCAACGAAGCCGTCGGCTCACTTCCCTGCGCTCACCAGGTTGGCGAAGATGCGGTAGGCGCCGGGTACGCCGGCCGGCAGTTCGCGGAACCACGAGTAGCCAGTATAGATGAAGACTCCCTTGCCGTAGCGGGCAAAAAGCGTGCCGCCAAGCCGCGGCGGCTCGCCGGGGTCATTACAGGCGAAGACAGGCTTGTAGCGTTCGTCCCAGCGGCTCATGAAATAGAGGCCGCGCTCCTGCACCCAGCCCTCGAAATCCCGCGCCGTGATCTCGTTGGGCCGGTGGAGCACCGGCAAATCAGGATTCGGAAACGTCACCGGCGCCTCTTCCACCGACACGCGGTTGTTCGAAGGCGTCAAAGGATAAGGGGCGATCTGGGCGGCGCTGCGGCCGGTAGCCGCCACCGGCCCGAAGCCGTCCAAGGTGTTGTACTGCACCACCAGCGTGCCTCCGGTCTCGACATACTCGAGCAGGCGCTGGCGCTCGGCCACCAGATCCGGCCGCACGTTGACGGCTCGCACGCCGGTGACGATGGCGTCGAAGCGGCTCAGGTCCCCAGCGGCCAGATCTTCGGCCGAAAGCAGCCGCACGGTGGCGCCGAGCTGCTCCAGCGCCTGCGGGACCTCGTCCCCCGCGCCCATCACGTAACCGATGTTGCGGGCCGTGAGCCGGGCGTCGAAACGCTCCAGCCGGGCGCGGGCCCCCGCGAAGAGGGTCGGCGGGGGAATGTGGGGATAGTGGATTGTCACCAGGCCCGTGGAGACCGTTACGCCGCCCACTTCCGCCCGGGCCGTGGCATGGCCTCCCGCCGAGACGGCTGGAGGGGTCACCTCGAAGGGGAGGCTCGCCTGCTGCTCCCGGTCGGAAAGCTCAAATGCAGCTGCCGCCGGCGTCGCCTTCCAGCCCGAGGGCAAATCCAGAGAGACGCTTCCTTTGGCCGCCCCGGCAACGGCCGTGACGCGAAGCAGGACCCGGCGCGCCTTGGCCTCCGGAAAAATAATGCTGGGCAAAGCGAAAGTAACCGAAACTGGCGGAACGATCTCCACCGGCCGCACCTGTTCACCGCTCACCCGATCAACCCACCGGTAGTGCACAGGAATGCGATACAGGAGTTTCGGCCCGCTCTCGGCGCGCAGGGTAAACACGGCTTCCAGGGCCGGCGGGCTGTCCGGGCAGCCGATCAGCGCTGGATCGTCCACTGTGTAGGAATCGCCGGTCCGCGGCTCCCGCAGCCAGAAGGGCTGGGAATAAGGCGTTTGCGCCGGGAGCGAGACCGAGACTTTGTTTTTCTCCGGCGCATTGTAAACGAGGAGCGTGCCGATGGCCGGCACAGTAGCACGGGCCACGCCGGTTACTTCGACGCCGTCCCACACCAGCGGGAACCGGGAGCGGTTCAACGCTTGTAGCGTGACGGAGAGCGAAGAACCGGGCACTACGTCCCACCGCTCGGCCTCCGCATCCAGCCAGAGGCCCGCGGCCAGCTCAATGGCATGGAGCAACTCCTTCCGCTTCACCCCTACCCACGGATCGCGCAGCGCCTCCATTTCGCGATAGGCCTTGACCAGCAGCGGCAGGATGGTCTCCGGCTGGTCGGGCCGCAGCTCGGCGCGCGCCCGGGCGAGCAGCTCGCTCACCCGCCCCGCTCCGGGAACACGGTTCCAGGTAGTGTCAATGCCTTCAAAAAGATCGGGAAGCCCTGGCTGGCGTGCATGGAGCGGCTTTCCCCGGCGATCTCCGCGTACGACTTGCCCAGCACAGGATCAAATCGCCCCGCATCGATCACCAGGCGGTTCGGCGATTTGGCCTCCGCTTCCTCCTGCTGGCGGCTGAAGCTGAATGTGTTCCAAAGCAGCCGCCTGGCGCACCAGGGCTGGAGGCCCTCCCGAATCTGCTCCGTAAACCGTTTCGGATCGGCCGCCGCTTCGAAAGCTTCCGGAGCAAGATGGCCCGTGGCCGTATGCTGGCCGTGGCCGCCGCTGCCGGGCTCTGGCGGAAACCGGGTCACAATCACGTCAGGGCGAAAGCGGCGGATCACGCGGACAAAATCGGCCAGCAGCCGGTCCCGGCCCCATTTCTCGAGGGCCTCCTCGGGATTTTTGGAGTAACCGAAATCAAAGGCTCGGGTGAAGAACTGTTCCCCGCCGTCGATGCGGCGGGCGGCCAGCAGTTCCTGGGTGCGGATCAGGCCCAGCGCTTCGTACTGCTCCGGCCCTATCAGGTTCTGGCCTCCTTCTCCCCGCGTAGCCGATAGGTAAGCCGTGCGCATGTGGCGCCCGCGGGCGAAGTAGGCGATTACCGCCGTGTTCTCATCGTCGGGATGCGCGGCGATCATCAGCAGGCTACCCAGCACGTTGAGCCGGTAAGTATTGGTGATTTTGGTAACTTTTCGCACCATAAGAGAATCCATTATGTCAGAGGGTAGCGGTATGTGGCGGCGGTGGCGCAAAGCCATTCGTGAGTGGGCGCACCCGGGCCGGCCTGGCGTCTGGACGCCCCCGCGCATTGGGCTGGCACTGGGCGGCGGATTCGCCCGCTCCCTGGCCCACGTCGGGGTCCTGCAAGTCTTTGAGCAAAATCAAATTCCGCTGCACGCCATCGCCGGCATCAGCTCAGGAGCCATCATCGCCTCTACCTACGCCAGCGGCACGCCGCTCGAGGAAATCATCTCCGCCGGCGCCTGCACCACCTTCAGCAGCTACGCCCGCTGGACTCTTTCGCGGCTGGGCCTTGCCAGCAACGAGCGCATGGACCCCTGGCTTCGCGGCATCCTGCGGCACACCCGGTTCGAGGAAATGCGGACGCCCCTGGCCGTGGTCGCAACCGACCTGGTGACGGGTGACCCGGTGGTGTTCAAGGACTCTGGCGACATTATCTTGCCCGTGCGGGCCAGTTGCGCCTACCCCGGCCTGTTCCTGCCGGTCGAGAAAAACGGGCGGGCGCTGGTGGACGGCGCCATCTCCGTCAGCCTTCCTGTGGACGCGCTGGTGGAGATGGGGGCGACGCACGTGGTAGCCGTCTACCTGCACTCGATAAGCGTCAACGGCGACCGGCCCAGCAACCTGCTGCAAGTGGTAAGCCAGTGCTTTGCCATCCTGCAGGACCGCATGGTGGGGGATTGGCGCCACAGGGCGCGACTGGTGTTGGAGCCAGCGGTCAGCTCGTTTGCCTGGGATGATTTCGCGCGGGTGAACGAACTGGTGCAGGCGGGCCGGGAAGCGGCGCTGGCGGCGCTGCCGACGATCCAGAGGTGGTTCGAGGCCCCGGCCTCCCGCGCGGCCTGAAAGAAGAAAGCGCGACCCGGAAATTTCCATTCCGAGCCGCGCTTTGTCAAGGAAGCGATCCCGGGCCCTCCTTAGAAGTGGATGCGGCCCGTGTACTGAATTTCGCGGCCGTAGTTGCCGCCCGCAACCCAGGTGCTCCGTCCCGCGGTACCGCTGGCGATACCGACGTCCGGATCGCTGGGCATGAACGCGTTGGGCATGTTGTAGAACTCCATGCGCAGCTCGAACTTCACGCGCTCGGTGATCTTGAAGTACTTCACCGCGGTCGAGTCCAGGGACCAGAACTTCGGCCCGCGCAGACCATCGTAGTACCGCGGGTTGGTCCGCGGAGTGTAGGCCGGAGCGATCGAGAACACCGCCGGGTTGAAGTACAGCCCGGAGGGAACGTTCTCGGTCGGATTGCCGCTTACCACCGCCTGGCCGAAGGTCATCAGGTTGCCGCCCCTTATCATGAAGAGATGGCTGGTGGCCCAGCCGCCGACGATGGCGTCCACGAAGCGGCCTGCACTGCCCAGGTATTTGCGGCCTTTGCCAAACGGCAGCTCCCAGGTACCGCCGATGCGCATGTTGTGCCGCGGGTACCCGCGATCAAACATGGTGATCTTGTTGGCGTAGAGGTCTGGATCGTTGAACCAGTAGCCATGGGACTCCTGGTTGTAGTTGTAAGCGAGTATGAGGTTAACGCCGTTGGCCATCGGGCGCTCGGCCTTCATCTGTAGCGCGTAGTAGTGATCGCTGGTACCCGGCCAACCCAAGAGGTTCAAGTCGCCGTACTGCGGATACGGCCTCAGCAACTGGCTGACCGCAACCGTCGGCTGCGTCCGCAGGACGCCCGGCATTTGATTCGCCGGCAGCAGATTGTAGAAGGGATTCGGAACCGATTGGTCCACCAAGCCCTTGTAGGTGTACGCGAGGTTGGGGTCCATCTGGTTGAGGTTGTACGAGTAGTTGCCGCCCCACATGCTGGGATCCTGCGCGTTGCGGCTGAGCATGAAGAAGAAGGTGGCTTCGGTGAGGAACCGCTGGGGCGCCTGCCGCTGGATGGTGAAGTTGAACCGGTCATTGATCGGCGTCTTCATAACGTTCCCATCCCAAAAGTTAATACCGTTGCCAAGATCCGTGTAGCGGCCCAGGCTATTACCCGTTGGCCGGCGGAACGGATTGGTGGAGGGGAACGGGTCGCTGAGTAGCGTGCGCGGGGCGCCTTGCAGAGGCCCCAACATGTCCGTGGTCTGGGAGAAGCCGTTCTTGGGAATATCCCAGGTTTCCGGATGGATGGTGACCCAGGGCACTGCATAGCGCGCATAGCCCGCCCGGAACGCAGTCTTGTCGTTGATGCGGATGGCGATACCGGCACGCGGCAGGAAATTTCTCCACGGGGCATCGTACATGCGCGGGTTCGCGTCGGAGGCGTACACCATCGCGCCGTTGAACTTGTACGGGACCTTGGCGATGGCGGTCACCTCCGACGGCATGGTGACGCCCTGGAGCTCCGGAATCGGATTGGTCAAATCCACAGTGCGGACCAACTGGCGCGTCTCCGAGAGCGGCGCCGTCTCGCGCTCCCACCGCAGTCCGAGGTTCAAGGTGATCTTGCGGGTCAGCTTGATGTCGTCCTGGAAATAGAACGCCCATTGCTGCTGGTGCATGTCCACCATCGGGTAGATTCTGGCAGTGCCGCCAGTGCCGTTGTTGCGGTTATCGAGCACACCCAGGAGCGCCGAGGCGTACATGTCGCCGCTCCGCGCCGCGTTATAGTCGCCGAGGAACGTGTTGCCGGTGTCCACAGAGTTAAAGTTGAAGTAGCCGGGACCGGGCTGGCCGTTCTGGTCGTAGGAGTAACGCAGTTGCCACCCGGCCTTCATGTGGTGGATGCCCCGGTCATGAGTGACGTTGACGGTGGGGTTGTGCGAACGGCCGCGCACCAGCCACCAGCTTCCGAACCCCGTGTACGCACTGCCATTGCCGCTGAAGTTGAAGTTGGGGTAATAGATACCCGGTAGAGCGGCGAGCGCGGGCTGATACCAGCCGCTCGGGAAGAACCCCGCCCAGACGCTGTCCGGCACCTTGGCCCAGCCGGAATCGTAGTCGTCTTCCACGTAGCTGGAGCCGAAACGGACGTTGATGGTGGTATACGGGCTCAGCATGTAGAGCACGTCCACCGCGCCGTTCAGCGCGTCCATCAGACCGCCGTTGTCCGAGGGCACCGCGATGGTGCCGCCCCAGTTGGGGTTATCCAGGCGCGTCTCGAATTTGCTGAACCGGAAGAACATGCGCCACTTGTCGCTGAGGTTGTAATCCACGCGGTCGGAAATGTTCCAGTACTTCAACCACCAGGCGTAAGCTTTCTTAAAGTTGTTCACGCCGGAGAGGTCGTCGCCCGAACGGTTTGGCAGCCACAGGTCGTTCAACGCCTTCAACCCAGCCGGATCGAATCGGCTTGGCGGAATTGTGTTGTTGGGGAACGGGGTGCGGGTGACCGTCGAGGTGGCCGGGTCAAACACCGTGGAGAAGGGGTCGTAAATGGTTCGCACGGCGCCCTGCGGCGTCAGCGCTTGGGAAAAATCCCCGGTGCGCTCGGCGGCCGTGGGCACGGTGGAGACGTTGCTCGAGGGCTGCGTGGCCCGCCACTGCTCGTAGCTGAAGAAGTTGAACAGCTTGTTCTTGATGATGGGGTGGCCGATGGTCCCGCCCCAGATGTTTTGCTTAATGATGGCCTCGTCGCGGGTGATGCGGTTGGCCAGAGCGTTCAAGGCCGGATTGCGGCCGAAATAGTACACCGTGCCGTGGTAGTCGTTGGTGCCCGATTTCATGGAAAGGTTCAGCGTGCCGCCGGCGCTGAAGCCGAACTCAGCGTCCATCGCGTTTTGCTGGATGGCTACTTCCTGTACCGCATCGATAGGCGCGTTGTAGGAACCGCGCGCGGAGATGTTCAGCGGCGTGCCGTCCAACTCCTGGTCATTCTTGCCGCCCGTGGGGCCGCCAATATCGAGGCCGCCATTAGACCACATGTAGAACGGGTTGCGATGGGCCACGTCCCAATACTGGTTGACCACGGCCGGATTCAGCAGGGCCAGCGTGAAGGGGTTGCGCGCCGACGTTCTCCTGAACGAACTTGCTGAATCCGGACGCCTCCACGGTCACCGTGTACGTGCCGGGAAGGACGAACTCATACAGGTACCGGCCGGTCGCGTCGGTTTCCTTGACGGTCTCGATGCCGGTATTAACGTTTCTCAATGTTACCTTGGCGTTTACGACGGCCGCCTGGGTGGAGTCGGTCGCCAGACCTGAAACTCTGGCGCGATACTCCTGGGCGCCCAAGGAGCCGGCCGTGAGCGCTATCAGCGCCAGGAAAACGAGAAAAGAAACCATGAAATTTCGTGGGTTATTCATGATGTGTGACCTCCTCTCGCGTTTCAGCAACGAGACGATCCTCAAGCGAGACGCGAGACTCAATCGACCACTGAAAATAGTTGCTCTATTGGGAAATTTAACAGGAGGCCGCCTGGAAGTCAATATTAATAAAACATAACAATCCGGACCTTTATTGTCGATTACGTTTATTTTGTTAAGTCGCGCCAGTTTGCCGGTTCCGCCGATTCACTCGTGCCGCAGAATCTCCAGCGGCTTCTGCCCAAGAATGCGGAAGCTCGCCACCCATCCGGCAAAATTGGCAATCAGGGCCGTAGCCAGCACGGCGGCTAAGTTAGCAGGCCAGTAGACCCGCAGCTCGGCCTCCATGATTCGGCGAAGTATGACGCCGGAAAGGACGGTCGAAAGCAGGCTGCCCACCAGCCCGGCCACGGCGCCGAGGATCAAGAACTCCACGGAAAAAATGCGGGCCACGCGGTAGCGGGTGGCGCCGAGAGTTTTGAGTATTACCACTTCCCGGATGCGGCGGAAGCGTGTCCCGGCCACGCCCGCCGCCAGGATGATCACCCCACCTGCGATGGTGAATCCGGAGATAAACCGCACCACCACGGCCGCGTGATCCACCACCTGCTGGATGGTCTGGAGCACGTCGGCGGCATTGATCACCGTGACGGTCGGGTACCGCTCGAAAGCAGCCTTCTGTAACGCCGCCACGTCGCGCGGGCGCACGCGGGCCGAGGCGTAATAGACCGCAGGGAGGCCGTCCAGCGCGCCGGGGCTGAAGATGAACTCCAGGTTGCCGCCGAAGCGCGCCGTAGTCGAGCGATGAATAGCAGCCACTCGGGCGACGAGCTTCCGTGTCCCAAACTGCCATTCCAGGCTGGCGCCAGGGTGGATCGCCAGTGTTTCTGCGGCCTCCTCGGCAACGGAAACTTCGACCGAAGCTGGCCGGTCCTTCCACCACGCGCCACGAACCACTTCCATGTGCCGGGGGAGGCTCTCCGACCAGGTGACCGGCCGCTCGCCCTGAAACCGCCGCTGCCAGCCTTCGAGCGGCAGCCGCTCGGGAGGCGTGCCATTGACGCTGAGCAGCCGACCGGAAATAACCGGCACGGGCGGGCGCGCATCTTCGACGCCGTGTTGCGAATGCAGGAGTTCTGCGATGCCGTTTTGTTCCTTATCGGTGATGTTGATCAGGAAAACGTTGGGCGTGTCGGGCGGGGCGCTTTGCATGATCTCGGCCACCAGGGAGCGCTGCACCAGATAAACCGTCAGGGTGAAGGTGACGCCCATACCCAGCGCCACCAGCACCGCTCCCGCGTGGCTTCCCGGCCGGTGCAGGTTGGCAATGCCGTGCCGCAGCGCGGTCGGCAGCCGCCGCGGCAGGAGCCCGGGCAGGACGCGCAGAAACCGCAGCAGCAGCCAGGCCACCGCGCTCAAGACCAGCAGACTCGCCGCCACGCCGATGACAAAAATCGCTCCCAGCCGCAGCGAGGCCGCCAGCCAGGCCGCTATCGCCCCGATGCCCGCCAGAATCCCCGCTCCGGCGGCGATCGAAGTCCGGTTCCGACGCAGGCGCTCGCGCCATGGTGGCCGCGCCTCCGGCATCTCCCGGCGGAAAACATCGGCCGGCTTGATCTGCCGAATCCCCAGCAGCGGCGGCAAGGTGAAGAGGAGAGTCGTCAGCACCCCGATCCCCAGGCCCTCCAGCGCCGCCCACGGTGTCCACCGTATGCTCACCGGAAGCGCAAAATAAGGCGCGATGAACCGAGGAAAAGCCGCCTGCACCGCGTATCCGAGCAGGATGCCCGCCAGGCTGCCCGCCACTCCCAGTCCCAACGCTTGTGCCAGGTAAATGCGAATCACCTGCCCCGACCGCGCCCCCAAGCACTTCAAGATCCCAATAGAGTCCATTTTCTGCTGGAGATGGGATTGGATGGCGGTGGCCACGCCGAGCCCGCCCACAATCAGCGCAATCAGGCTCGCCAGGCTGAGAAAAGTTGTCGCGCGGTTGAGCCCTTGCGTGATTAGGGGGTGAGTCTGGCGGAAGTCAGCAATGCGGCTGCCGTAACGGAAGACCGACTCAAGTTCGCGCCGCACCTCGGCCACTCCCGGTCCGCCTGGCGCGAGCTTCAGCAGAAAGCGCTGCGAAGCCCGGCTGCCGAATTTCATCAGTCCCGTGCGGTCCAGACCCTCGCGGCTGATCATGAGCCGCGGCCCGACGTTCAGGCTCCCGGTCATGCGGTCCGGCTCCTGGCGGACGACGCCGGCCACGCGAAACTCGGCCGAGCCGATCCGCACGTTTTCCCCCGCCCGGGTCTCGAGCCGCAGCAGCAGGTCTTCGGAGACTACAACAGAGGAGGCCGTAAGCGCCTCAGCCAGCGGCGCGGCAGGCTCGAGCCGCACCTGCCCGTAAAAAGGATAGAACCGGGGATCGACGGCCTTGATGGAAACGAGCAGCGGCTGCGGCGCGGCAGCCGAGGACATCATGGAAAGAGTTTCCGTGACCGGGGTGATGAGGACGCCGCGGCCGGCCAGCCGATCGAGCACTTGCTGCTGCGCAGCGGTGGGCGTGATGAAACTCTGCACGGAGAGATCTGCTGCCATCAGGGTCCGCGCCTCCCGCAGCAGGGCCTCGTGGAAAGCCTGGCTGAAGCCGCGGACGCCGGTGAGGGCGCCCACGCCCGCCGCCACCGCCAGGATCACGAACAGGAATTTCCCCCCCGACGCCCGGGCCTCCCGCCAGGCCATCCGCAAAGCGAGAGAATTCGGCCGGCTCATCGGGCCACCTCGTCTGCGACAATCCGTCCGTCGCGCAACGTGATGCGGCGGTCTGCGCTGGCGGTCAGCTCCGGATCGTGCGTCACGAGCAGCAGGGTCGTGCCCTCCTGCCGGTTCAGCGAAAGCAACAGGTCGAGCACATGGCGGCCGTTGGCACTGTCGAGATTGCCGGTCGGCTCGTCTGCCAGGAGGATCGGCGGGCGCACCATGAAAGCCCGGGCCAGCGCCACCCGCTGCTGTTCCCCGCCGGAAAGTTGTACCGGATAATGGCCGCAGCGGTCCTCCAGCCCCACGGCGGTCAGCAAATCCCGGGCCCGCTCGCCGGCATCGGCGCCGTTCCCGACCAGTTCCATCGGCAGCAGGACGTTCTCCTCGGCGGTGAGGGTGGGGATCAAATGGTAAGACTGAAAAACAAAGCCGATTTTGCGCCCGCGCAGCAGGGCCAGCTCGTCCTCCTTAAGGCCGGTAATTTCCTCGCCGTCGAGAACGATGCGGCCCGTGGTCGGCGTGTCCAGACCCGCCAGCAAGCCGAGCAACGTGCTCTTGCCCGACCCCGACGGGCCCATGATCGCGACATACTGGCCGCGCGGGACGGTGAAATCGATGCCCCGCAGGATTTCGACACGGTTCGCGCCGTTGCTGATGGTCTTGGTGAGGTTCGATACTTCGATGATCGACATGAGAGCTGCGGAACCAGTATTATCACATGCCAGAGAGCGAACCCCATGACTGCGCGCCGCACGGTCGTTTGCCTATTGATGATGTGGTGGGCCTTAACCGCCGGGTGCAGTCGGGAGTCACGCCCTGACCCGTCACAAAGCGCACCGCCTGCGCGACCGGTCCCACAAGGCGCACCCGGCGATGAACGTCCGGTCATCGTGGCCTTCGGCGACAGCCTCACCGCAGGGCTGGGCGTGGAACCGGAGGCGAGCTATCCCGCCGTACTTGAGAGGTTGCTCGCGGCCCGGAGATACAAATATAGGGTGGTGAATGCCGGAGTCAGCGGGGACACGACCGGCGGCGGCCTGACCCGCGTGGAAGCGGTGCTCTCCTATAAACCCCGCATCGTCATTCTGGAGTTGGGCGCGAATGACGGACTGCGCGGCTTGCCCGTGGAAACAACCCGCGCCAACCTGGAGCAGATCATCACCTCGCTCGAGCGCGCCGGCGCCCGGGGTGGTGCTCGCCGGCATGACCCTGCCGCCCAACTATGGTCCGGAATATATCCGCTCCTTCGAGCGGATTTTTGTCGAACTTTCACAAGAATACAAGACCTCGCGAATTCCCTTTTTGCTCCAGGATGTTGCGGTGCGTCCCGACCGCATGCAGCCGGACGGTCTGCACCCCAACGCCGCCGGGCACCAGATCGTCGCCGCCAACGTACTACGCGCTTTGGAACCCATGCTGCAGCGCTAGCCGGCCGATTGCATTCCCCTTTTCAGAGGACTACCCTGAGGGGCGGGAATTCCCAACAAGGGGGAACGTCATCATGTGGCGAGAGAAAATCAGCGGACTGAGCCGCCGGGAACTGTTTCGCGGCAGTGGATGGCTGGCGACCTTGGGGTTGTGGCCGTCAGCACGCGCCGCAGCGGTAGCCGCCGCGCCCGGCCCGCCTCCACCGCTTACCTTAGGACCGGAGATCTACCAGTCCATCGGCGTCCGCCCCATCATCAACTGCAAGGGAACCTTCACCATTGTCAGCGGCTCCCTTACCTTGCCGGAAGTGAAGAAGGCGATGGATGAAGCTTCCCGGCACTACGTCCACCTGGACGAGCTAATGGAGGCCGTGGGCCGGCGGTTGGCTGAATTGA
>JACQDG010000322.1 GCA_016201185.1 Acidobacteriota bacterium
CCTGGACCACGCGCGGCGAAGGGCTGCAATAGCCGTTATTCAGGTTGATCACGTTGCGGTCCACCGTAAAGGCGGTGCGAATCTCGGCCCAATAGTCCTCATCGCCGGCAATCGATTCCGCCGAGCGGTCCTTCACATACTTGGCGGCCGCTTCGGCGCGCTCGATCGCTTTGTCGTGCATGGCGACCACGGCGGTTCCCAGAGTCATCCGGAAAAAATTTCGGCGGTCCATTTTCGATTCTCCTTCGCTATAAACGCAGGCGCTTGTTTGGAGTCTAGCAAACGAGTGGGGAATTGGAAAGAGGCTGGAGACGTCAATTTCTTGTGGAGGGGCCGGACGGGAAGGCCGCGAGGCTCCCAGAGCGGCGATGCCGGTGGTGGCGCCGTCGAAAGCCTATTTGATGGTGATCAGCGGCCGGTTACTGTCGTGCCCGCCCACATTGAGCGCCAGCGTCTGGTCCCCGACGGGCGCGCCGTTCGGCACGCGGATGTTCGCCTGGGAAAGGCCCACGAACCCTGGCGTCGCCCCAAGATACTCAACGGACGCGAGCGCCGGTCCGATAATGGCGCTGTAAGCAAGCGCCGCCTTGTTGGCGCTGGTGGCGGCCTGGCCGGTGGGCACCGGAGAACTCAAGGGGCCTTGGCCGGTCAGGTAGACCACGATGACGCTGCCCCGGGCGGCCGGACTGGCAGGCCCGTTCTTCGACCCGTCCTGGTTAAACGCGATAGCCCGCTCGAAGTAGTTGAAATTGGCGTCAAAGTCGGCGTAGATGAACATGCGCGGCTCCTAGGGCGAGACGTTGAAGGGAAGCTGATTGCTCTGAGCGTTGCCCATCCGAACCAGTGCAGTGGGAGGCTTATCGGGAGGCAACTCCACCGGCAACTGGGCGTTAATCTGGTCGGGCGACACGTAGAACAGCGGCAACTGGTAAGTCTTGCTATCAGAGGTCACTTCGACCGAGACAGGCGGATTGAGCAGGGCTTGGGGCAGGGGTATGGCGCCGGCCAGCGCGATCCCGGGGGCCATTCTCTTCCCGAAGAGGGACACGATTGACCCAGGCGCCACTGGCGCCGGGGCACGTGTGAACTCCGCCCCGTCCACCAGACCGCCCGGCAGGATCACCGGAAGAGGCGGGGCCGTGCCGGGGACCGCCTCGCGAACCCGCTCGTTTTCCCAATCGGTGAGGTAGAGGTTGCCGGCGGCGTCGAAGGCGACGCTGCTCGGGTATCGCATCTGTGCGTACCAGGCGGGCCCGCCGTCCCCGGCAAAATCATACAGGCCCAGTCCCACCGGGATGTCGATCACCGCACCTGGTGAGAGCGGGGAAGTGATCTTGCGGATGGCGTTGTTGTGCGTGTCGGCGAAAAACAGATCGCCGGCCGCATCCAGGGCCATGCCCTGAGGAAAGCCTAGCGCCGCCTGAATGGCCGGGCCGGTGTTGCCGGCTGGATTGTCGTCGCTGTGGGCGCCCGTTCCCGCGATGCGGCGGATCAGGCCGGTTTGCAAGTCCACAACTCGAATCACGTTGTTGTGCATGTCGGAGATGAACAGGTTCTTGCCTGTGCCGTCTACCAGGACGGCACTCGGCCAGCCGAGGTGGATGCTCTTGGCGGGGACGTTGTCGCTTTGAGGTTCGCCGTAGCTGTCGTCCCCGGTTCCTGCCAGCGTGGTGATCTTCTGGGTGTCGTGCGCCACTACGCGAATCAGGCCGTCCTTGGTGTCGGCGATGTAGAGATTCCCGATGGCGTCCAAGGCCAGGCCGCAGGGGAAATTAAGCCCCGCCTCGGTCGCCGGGCCTCCATCCCCAAGAGAGACGGCGCCCACTTTGCCTGCAACTTTCGTTATCATGCCTTGGCTGTCGATACGGCGCACGATATTGTTTCCCTGGTCAGTGAAGTAGATGTTGCTGGACGCATCCAGTGCGGTCGCACAGGGGAAGTTGAGCCGCGCCGTGGTGGCCGGTTTGTTGTCCCCGTCATAGCCGGCTTGCCCGCCAATCCCAGCAATCCTGGTAATGATGCCATCGGCGCCTAGCTTCAAGATGCGGTGGTTGCCTTTGTCCGGAATGTAGACGTTGCCGGCGGCATCCACCGCCGATTGCCCAAACTGTTCCCCGGTGTCAAGGTCCCCGATGGGAAAGTTCAGCGCAGTGCTGGCGCCCGGGCCGCCGTCCTGACCGAGACCTGGGCTGCCGGTTCCTGCGATGGTACTGATGTTGCCGCCGCCGATCTGCGGGGTTTGCGCGCAGAGGAAAGGCGCGGTCAATGAGGCAACCAGCGCGATCAAGAAGCTGCCATGCAAGCGCATTTCTTTTTCACTCCTCAACGGAACAAAGGTAGCACCAGCGCTTCGGTGGCGGCAACTAACCCAGTACCGGCCGGAACGGCCCGCCCAGCGATATGCCCGCGCCTTTGAAGAATTATTTAAGGGCCCTGCTTTTCCTTCCGATAAGAGGGGCTGAGGGGGTGTTATGTCCGCAAACGTAATGTTCCGGCCAGCCCGTCGCCACGGATTTGTGCTGCTCACGGCCGCCGCCAGCGCGGTGGCCATTCTGGCGATGCTGGGCCTCTGTCTGGACTTGGCGCGCCTTTACATCGCCAAGAACGAGCTCCAGAACTACGTTGATGCAGCGGCCATCGCCGCCACCAACCGGCTCGATGGAACGGCGGCGGGAATTTCATCCGCGGTCTCGGAAGCGCAGAATAATGTAAACAAGTGGTACTTCGGGCAGAACGTTGTCAGCTCGGTGACCGTGGATTTCGCGACCGCGTACACCGGCTCCTTCGTGACCAATCCCACCCCGGCCACCGACTATCGCTTCGCCCGCGTGCAGGTCTCGGGAAGCGTGCCCATCTACTTTCTGCCCATCCTGGCGGGAGTCTCGACCTCGAGCAATGTCTCGGCCTCGGCGGTAGCCGGTCAAACGCTGCTTCCCTCTCTCGGTGATGGCGCCTTTCCATACTCGCCTGACGCCCATGTCCCGAATCCGCTGGCCTCGGACGCCAGCGGCAACTTCGGATACATCAAAGGCCAGCTTTATACGCTGCGCTGGGATCCGGTAGGCAAGGGGAGCACGGAGGGAATCGTGGACAAGAGCGGCAACAAACTCGTTGGTTGCACCGGAGATATGAACACGCCGGGCTTCATCCCCGGCGCCGACAACAATGGGCAGCGCGGCTACATTGATTTGCTAAACGGGGGCGGAGGAGGCGGGGCGAC
>JACQDG010000323.1 GCA_016201185.1 Acidobacteriota bacterium
CGGTTTCCCGGCCTCGTCGGCGAGGCCAGCCTCTCCGCCAAGGTGGGGGCGGCGCCCTCCGAGAAATTCGGCAAGGTGGTGCATGGCGTGCCCATGCTCTCGCTGCAGAATGCCTTTTCCGACGCGGAGGTCGAGGAATTCGTGGCGGGGTCGTTCCTGCAAGGCGCCCCGATGGCGACCGTCAGTTCCCGCACCGGGGACGGCATTGCCGAGCTGAAGGCGGAGCTGGAAAAGCTGGCCCGCACCATCCAGCCGAAGAATGCCCGGCACCATTTCCGCATGCCCATTGACCGGGTATTCGTAATGAAGGGCTTCGGCGCCGTGGTGACCGGGACGCTGATCGCCGGGAGCGTGGAAAGGGAAGCGGAAATCGAGGTTTACCCCATCGGGCGGCGGGCCCGGGTGCGCGGCGTCGAGGTGCACAACCAGCAGGTCGCCCGGGCCTGGGCCGGCCAGCGGACGGCGCTCAACCTGGCCGGGGTGGAAACCGAAAACCTCCGCCGCGGAATGGTGCTGGCCTCGCCCGGCAAGTTCCGGCCGACCGAGCGCGCCGATTGCGTGCTCGACCTGCTGCCTTCAGCCCGGCCGCTGAAGCATCGCGCCCCCGTTCATTTCCATGCTGGCACCGCCGAGGTAGAAGCGGAAGTTTACCTGCTTGGCGGTCGCGCCCAACTGCAATCCGGCGCTCGTGCTTTTGTCCAACTACGGCTGCGCGAGCCGGTCCTGGCGCTGCCGGGCGACCGGTTCATCATCCGGCAATTCTCGCCTGTGGTGACCATCGGCGGCGGGGTGGTGGTGGACAATTTGGCCGAAAAGCACCGCCGCGGAGAGGATGTTGAGGCGCGCCTGGAGCGGCTGGCGTCGGGCTCGCCGGAGGCGGTGCTGGAGACGCTTCTGGAGCGGGCGCCTTCCGGGCTGGGAATGCCGGAGATTGTAGCGCGCACCGGGTGGCTGGAAACGGAAGTCGAGGCCGCAGCAGGCCGGCTGGAGAACGAAAGACGGGCGGAGCGGGTTTCCGCCTCCCCGCCGTGGCTGGTTCACCGGGATCACTTCCGGCAGGCTCTGGAGCGCACTTTGAGCGTCGTGAAGGATTTTCATGCCCAGGAACCATTGGCCGCCGGCATCGCGAAAGAGCTTCTTCGCGGGCGGGAATTTCCTGACGCTCCGCCCGCGCTGCTCGACGCGCTGCTGGAACGGCTGCGCCGGGAAGGCAAGGTAACGGCCGACGGCGAGACAGTCCGCCTGGCATCGCATCGGATCGTGCTTAAACACGACGAGACCCAGGCGCGGGAGAAGATTGTGGCCGCCTTCGAGCAGGCCGGCCTCGCCGTTCCCTCGCTGGTGGAAGTGCTGGGCAAGGCGGCCGTCGAGCGGAACCGGGCGCTGAAAATCCTCCAAATCCTGTTGCGCGAGCGCGTGTTGATCCGGGTCACCGACGACCTAGTCTTCCATCGCGCGGCGATCGAGATGCTGAAAGCGAAGCTGGCGGAGCAGAAAAAGATTTCCGACCGCCTGACCGTCCTGCAGTTCAAGGAGCTCACCGGCATCAGCCGCAAGTACGCCATTCCGCTGCTGGAATTTTTGGACCGGGAGAGAGTGACCCGCCGGGCGGGGGAAGAGAGGATTATTCTGTAGGGCTCGGGAGCCTCGCAAGAGCCGGGGTACCGGCGAAGCAGTAAATAGCTGAAAAAACTGGGCTTAGATCATTTGTACAAGAATCTGAGCTTACTGCTGATATAATGGAGTTTTGACAGCCCCTCCGAGTCTCGCCGGCCTACTGTCTTGATGAAGACCATGGCTCGAGACCGTTAGGGCGCCGCTGGAAACGGTTGCGCCTCCCGTGCTTGGAAAGGAGCTGGGCGACGGATCGGCCTGCACTGTCCGCACGGGGGGGTGCGGGCTTTTTTGTTGCTCCTCTATGCCCCTTACTACTACCTCCGTCCAGATTGAGATCAGCTTCGACCTCTGGCTCGACCGCTTTTCCCGTTTCGCCGAGGACCTCTACCCCGGACGCTACACCCGCGCCTACGTCCGGGAACTGGTGGGCATGGCTCGGGAAGTATGCTCTCTGGCCGAGCAGAAACAGTCGGTCGTCGTCGCCCACAATTATCAGTATCCCGAGCTGCAGGAAGTCGCCGAGATCGCCGGCGATTCGCTGGGACTGAGCCAATACGTCGCCGAGAGGCAGGCGCCGCGCGTCGATTTCTGCGGCGTCTTGTTCATGGGCGAGACGGCGAAGACGATCCTCGGCGACCGCTCCCGCGTGTACATGCCGGATCGGCCCGGCTGTTCCCTGGTGGCTTCCATCGATCAGACCCGCATCGACAATTGGGTAGCCCACCACCCGGACGGCATCCTGATTTCCTACATCAACACGGACGCCCTGACCAAGGCCCGCAGCGACTACATTTGCACTTCCCGCAACGCCTCCCAGGTGCTGGCCCATGCCGCCCGGCAGTACCCCGGCCGCCGCATTCTCTTTCTGCCCGACAAGTATCTGGGCGCCGTGGTGCTTTCCCAGACGGCGGTGGACCCCGCCCTGGTGGATCTCTATGACGGCGCCTGCCACGTGCATTCCAAGATCGGGGAAACGGCGCTCGAGGAGGCCTTGGACCGGTACCCGGACGCGGAGCTGCTCATCCACCCGGAGTGCGGGTGCGCCTCCTCCTGCCTCGCCAAAACCATGCAGGCCGGCCCGGCTTTCGGCAAGGCCTACTTCCTTTCCACCGAGCAGATGCTGTGGCACGCCAGGCGCTCGCCCTCCCGGGAATTCATCGTCGCCACCGAGATGGGCATGGTCTACCGGCTGCGCAAGGAAGTTCCGGAAAAAACCTTCTATCCCGTCTCCTACCTGGCCGTCTGCGAATACATGAAGATGAACACACTGGAGAAGCTCCTGGATTCCCTCGAGAACGACCGCGTGGAGATCCAGGTGGACGAGGAGATCCAAAGAAAAGCCCGCGCCGCCATCCAGCGGATGCTCACCATAACGTAATGCTGCGCGACACCTTCCAGCGGCCGGTCCGGGACCTGCGCATCTCGGTCACCGACAGGTGCAACTTCCGCTGCACCTACTGCATGCCGCACGATGAGTACGAATGGATCGATAAGCGGGAGATCCTCACTTACGAAGAGATCGCCCGCCTGGCCCGCCTTTTCATCGAGCTGGGGGTGGACCGCATCCGTCTCACCGGCGGTGAACCGCTGGTCCGTAAGGACCTGGAAAACCTGGTTTCGAAGCTGGCCGGCTTGCCGGGATTGACAGAGTTGTGCCTAACGACCAACGGCGCCCTGCTCGCGGAAAAGGCGGCGGCGCTGAAAGCGGCCGGGCTGCGGCGGATCAACATCAGCATCGACACCCTCGACCCCGAGAAGTTCCGGAAGATCACGCAGCGGGGCGACCTGGCGAAGGTATTGGAAGGTTTCTTCACCGCCAAAGCCTGCGGCTTCGATCCCATCAAGATCAACATGGTCGTCGAGCGAGGCGTGAACGACGACGACATTTTCGAGATGCTCGAGTTTTCCCGGCGGCACGGCTGCGCCATCCGCTTCATCGAATACATGGACGTGGGCAACTCCAACAACTGGCAATCGGAGAAGATGGTCCCGAAAAAGGAGATCCTGGAAAAGATCGCCGCCCGCTACCCGCTGCGGGAAGTCGGCCGCACCGGCGGCAGCGCGCCGGCCGTCGATTACGAGTTGCTCGATGGCGCCGGCGACATCGGGGTGATCGCTTCCGTCACAGAGCCTTTTTGCTCCAGTTGCACGCGGGCGCGGCTGACGGCCGACGGCAAGCTGGTCACCTGCCTGTTCTCCGAGGTCGGGCACAGCCTGAAGGCCCTTTTGCGAAACGGCGCCAATGACGAAGAGATTCTAGAAGCGATTCGCGCCGTCTGGGGGAACCGGCGGGATCGCTACTCCGACGAAAGGCTCGAGGCCATGAATTCCGCGCGCGGCTACCAGGCCCGAGAGCGCCGCAAGATCGAGATGATCACCCTGGGCGGATGATGTCCCGGCTCTTTACTCTCCACGAAGCGGAAGAGTTGCTCCCCACCGTGGGCCGCTGCCTGCGCAGCGCCGTCGACAACCGCAAGAACGCTTCGGATTTGGAGGGGGAGATCACCACCTGGCTGTCGCGCATCAGCACGTCGGGCGGCGTCGTGGTGGACGCCACGAAGTTCGCCGAGATGAAGGCCGGGCGGGAGCGCGCCGTGGAGCGCCTGAAACAGGCCCTGGAAGAAATCGAAAAGAGCGGCTGCCTGGTGAAGGACCTGGATATCGGCCTGGTGGATTTCCCGACTATGTTCGACGGGGAGGAAGTCTACCTTTGCTGGAAGCTCGGCGAGCCGAACATCGGCTTCTGGCACCACACCAGCGAGGGCTACAAGGGGCGGAAGTCCATCGATCAGGAATTTCTTAATCGCCACCGCGGCGGCCCGACGCAGTAAAGCTACTCCTCCAGCGCGAAATCAAAAATTGAGTTGCCCATGGCGACGGCAACGTGCTGCTTGCCTTCACTCAGGTAGCTGATGGGGTTGGCGTGGGCCTCGCCGCCCGTCTGGAAGCGCCACAGCGATTGGCCGGTGGCGGCGTCCAGCGCGAAGACGTCGCCCTCGGCGGCGCCTCCGAAAACCAGGCCGCCCGCCGTTGAAAGCAGCCCCGCCCAGGGAGGGGTGAACAGCCGGAACTCCCAGACCATCTCGCCGGTCGCAGGCTTGAGCGCCCGCACGGCGCCGTAACGTTCCTCCCCGGGAATGGATCGAAAGCCGCCCGCGTCAAACCGGCGTCCGGGTTTGTAATCGGCCTCGCCCATGTAGAAGATCCCGCCTTGCTCCCGTGTCGCCACATAGAACAAGTCCGTCTGCGGGCTGTAAGTGGGGCTGAACCAATTTGTCCCTCCCGGCACGCTGGGGTAGACCTTCGTCCCTTCGACCGTGGGAAAGGTGTTCGGCAGCCGGATCGGCCGGCC
>JACQDG010000324.1 GCA_016201185.1 Acidobacteriota bacterium
GATCGCGTAGAGGGCTAGCTGCAAACGGTCTGAAACACCGAGTTTGTGAAACATGTTGCGCAGGTGGTTTTTTACCGTCTGCTCGC
This sequence comes from Acidobacteriota bacterium, assembly GCA_016201185.1. Taxonomy (GTDB): domain Bacteria; phylum Acidobacteriota; class Terriglobia; order Bryobacterales; family JACQDG01; genus JACQDG01. The sequence continues at coordinate 87 of JACQDG010000324.1, forward strand.
TAATGGAGAGCATTTCGGCGATCTCGCGGTACTTGTATCCCTGCCCAACCAAGGCGGCGATCTCCCGTTCCCGTGGCGTCAAGCCGCCCACGTCAGCGCGGCGGGAACCAGCCAGCCGGGGAGCCGCCAGTTGCTTGACGACGGGAACCGCAATTTGAGTGTCAAGCCACACTTCCCCGGCGGCGACTTTGCGGATCGCTTGCAGCAGCAGGTCCGTCGCCGTGGATTTCAGGACCACTCCGCTCGCGCCCAGCTGGACGGCCTGGGCCAGTTCCTGCTGGTTCTCCGAGGCGGTTAGAGCCAGGATCCGCACTGGAGCGCCGCGGGCCTGCAACTGGCGGATCACCTCCAGCCCATCCACTACCGGCATTCTCAGCTCCAGCAGCAGCACATCGGGGGAATCGGTTTCGAGCAGTTTGAAGATGCCGGGCCCATCCCCCACCTCGGCGATTACCTCGAGATCCTCCTCCGCCGACAGCAGCTGCCGCAGGCCCGAGCGAAACAAGGCATGGTTGTCGGCCAGAGCAATGCGAATCACTTTGCAGGACGAAGCGGACGAAGGCAAGCGCGTGGTCCTTCCGAAGGCCGTCGGCCAAAGCCTGACCCTCACCAGCTCCAATCGGCTTATCGGCAAGAAAACAGTAGTCTTGGAAGGGAGAATGCAAACGGTTCTGTAGATCGGTCCCGCAGGACCGGCGGCGCCAGTCCCTACATTGGTTGCGCCGACCACTCCGGCTGTGCGAAAATGCAGTTGCTGTTGAGTTTTTGTCATGGTGGGCGCCGAGTTTTCCAAGGCGGGAAAAGGGCCACAGAGCAACGAGCTTTGTGGCTTTTTTGTTGGAGAGCCGGGGGACCTCCGCTGCCCCGCCGAATGACGTTGCAAAAAGTCAGCAGTAGTTTTTGAGAAGGAGATTTTGCAAGTGAAAGAAAAGGGTATTGTGAAGTGGTTCAACGCCGCCAAGGGGTATGGGTTCATCCAGCGCTCCACCGGTGACGACGTTTTTGTTCACTTTTCCGCCATCCAGATGGACGGCTACCGATCCCTGAACGAGGGGACCGAAGTGGAGTTCGAGGTCAAGCAGGGTCCCAAGGGCCTGCAAGCCGAAAACGTCACATTAGCGTAAATTCCATCAAAACCAGGTTGGAGTTCACGGAAGGGCAGGCCTGCCGGCTCTGTCTTGCCGGAGCGCAAGTGAGCAGGGCTCTTCTTCCTACATCCGCACGTTGAGGATGGTTTCCATGGGAGCGGTAAGGTTCAGAACGCTCAGCCGGGCAGCGACGCGGCGGGCCAAATCGAGGAAAGCCTTGGCCAGCGGGTCCTGGTCACCACGGAGGGCCACTGGCCTGCCGGTGTCGCCGCCGATGCGGACCTCGGGGTTCAGCGGCAGCTCGCCCAGGAACGGTACGCCGTAGCGCTCCGCCGTGCGCCGCCCGCCGCCGTAGCCGAACACGTCCACGCGCTCCTGGCAGTGCGGGCAGATCAGGAAGCTCATGTTCTCGACGATGCCCAGCACTTCCACCTTCACCTGAGTGAACATCTGGACGGCTTTGCGGGCGTCCTCGAGCGATACATCGGAAGGAGTGGTAACGACCATGGCGCCGGTCACGGGCACGGTTTGGATGAGGCTGAGCGCCACGTCACCGGTGCCGGGCGGCAGATCGATAATCAGGTAGTCCAGCTCGCCCCAATCCACCTTGAGCAGGAACTGCTGGACGACGCTGTGCAGCATGGGCCCGCGCCAGATCAGGGGCTTATCGCCGGGGCTGAGGAATCCCATCGACATCAGCCGCAGTCCGTACTGCTCGAGGGGCTGGATGCGGTCGTCGATAGCATGGGGGGAGCCGTTTGTCCCGACCATGATGGGAACATTGGGCCCGTAGACGTCAGCGTCCAACAGCCCGACGGCGGCGCCCATGGACGCCAGCCCCACCGCCACGTTCACCGCCACGGTGGTTTTTCCAACGCCTCCCTTGCCCGACCCGACGGCAACGATGTTCTTGATGCCGGGGAGAGGCGGCTTGTCCGTAGCGCCGTGGGCCTGCGGCACCACCGCTTGCCAGTTGATGCGCACCTGCTCCACGCCCGGCAGGCGCGACAACTGTTCGCGGATGTCCCTCTCGATATCCGTCTTGAAGGGGCAGGCCGGCGTGGTCAGGACCACGGTGAGTGAAACAGTAGAGCCGGAGACGGTCACATCCTTGACCATCTGCAGCGTTACCAGGTCGTTGTTCAGCTCCGGCTCGCGCACCTGGCGGAGGGCTTCCAGGACCTGCGGGGCGCTCAATGGTTCCTCGGATTTCATGGGAAGATTTCAGTATAGCACCCGAGAAGCGCGACCATGATTGAGCCCCTTTCAGCGATCGACCTGCGGCCGCAACTGGAGGCGGCCTTCCTGTTTGCACAGAAGCAGGTGAAAAGGCTGGTGGAAAAGGACCCGGATTTCTACCCTATGTATACCCAGGAGGGTCGCTGGCGCCACGGCGGGGAAGCCTGGACGCACTGGTGCGACGGTTTCCTGCCGGGCATGATGTGGATCTTTTTCGAGCGCACCGGCGATCCGGCGTGGCGCAAACTGGCGGAACAGTATTCCCGCCCGCTCGAGCCGCGAAAGCACGACCGCTCCATCCACGACCTGGGCTTCCTTTTTCTCTCCACCTACCATCGCTGGCAACGGTTGACGAAAGATCCGGCGCTGGAACAGGTATTGATCGAGGCGGGTCGAACGCTGGCCCTGCGCTTTCAACCGAAGGGCGGATACCTGTGTTCCTTCATCGGCCCGGAGTCGCTGTTCATCGACATCATGATGAACGTGGGGATGATTTTCTACGCCGCCGGGCGAACGGAGGGCCGGGAGCTGGCTGACATTGCCATGCGTCACGGCCTGACCACGCGGCGGGTGCTGGTCCGCAGCGACGGCAGCACGGCCCACGAAGGGCTGTTTGACACGGAGACCGGCGCGTTCCTTCGGCAATCGACCC
>JACQDG010000345.1 GCA_016201185.1 Acidobacteriota bacterium
GGCGGAAATTGCCAATTCCGATTCCGGTTGATTCGGGCTTTGCATGACGTGCTTCTTGAATTCGGCGATTGCGGCCGGCACTTCGGCCCCCCGGCCCGAGACGGTCAGCGTCTCAACCAGGAGGTGCAACGCTTTTTCGATCAGGGTCTGACGCTGGTTTTTGGGTTCAATCACGAAGAAGCTATACGGTCTTTCCAGCGGGCGGCGGAACTCGATCCGCAGGCGGCCATGCCGTATTGGGGGATCGCCCTGGCGCTCGGCCCCAACATCAACATGGGCGTGGATCCGGCCGCCGAGAAAGCGGCGTACGAGGCCGTTCAGAAGGCCCGGGCACTGGCCGCGAAGGCGCCGGAACACGAGCGGGCCTACATTGAAGCGCTGGTAAAACGCTATTCAAACGATCCGAAAGCAGATTTGAAAAAGCTGGCCGTGGATTATAAGAACGCCATGGGCGAGCTGGTCAAACGCTACCCCGAGGACCTGGACGCCGCCACGCTGTACGCCGAGGCCATGATGGATCTTCGTCCCTGGAAACTCTGGACCCTGGATGGAAAACCGGCGGAGGGCACTGAGGAGATTGTGGCCGTGCTGGAAAGCGTGCTGCGGCGCAACCCGCAGCACCCCGGGGCCAACCACTATTACATCCACGCGGTCGAGGCGTCGCGGCATCCGGAGCGGGCTCTGGCGAGCGCGAAGAGGCTGGAAACTCTGGTGCCGGCGGCGGGGCACCTGGTGCACATGCCGGCGCACATCTACATGCGGACCGGGGATTATCGCGCGGCGGCCAGGAGCAACGAGGTGGCGGCCGAGGCCGACCGGGAGTACATCCAGACCTACAGGGTCGAGGGCATGTACCCTTTGATGTATTACGGCCACAACTTGCAGTTCCTGGCGGCGGCGGCCGCCATGGCAGGAAAATTCGCCGAGGCGAAAAGGGCGGCGGAACAGTTGGTGGAAGTTATTCCACCAGGCATGGATCCGTTTCCGCTGGTGGAATACTTCTCGCAGTGGCCGATCTTCATGGAGCTCCGGTTCCACCGTTGGGGGGAGATTCTGAGTGCCCCCGCCCCAAGGTGGAAGACACCAATTACTACTGCTGTAGAGCACTTTGCTCGCGGCATGGCCTATGCGGGGACGGGCAAGCCAGCACAGGCCGAAGCGGAGCGAAATGCTTTGTCGGCAGCTTTAAAGGACGTTCCCCCTGACGCCAAGGTGGACCAGAATTACGCCGCGTCGCTGCTGGACCTCGCCGGCCTGGTGCTGGGCGCCCGGATTGCGGCTGCGAGGGGCGACCGGAAGAAGGCCATCGAACATTGGCGCAAGGCGGTGGAGGCTAACGATCGGCAGGCCTATTCCGAGCCGCCGGAGTGGTACTACCCGGTGCGAGAATCCCTGGGGGGCGCGCTCTTGCTGGATGGCCAGTACACCGAGGCCGAAAAAGTGTTTCGGGCCGACCTGGAGCGGAACCCAAGGAACGGGCGCTCCCTGTTCGGACTTTGGGAGAGCTTGAAACGCCAGGGGAAGACGACCGCGGCCGAGTGGGTTAGGTGGGAGTTTGAAGCAGCATGGAAGTCGGACGTGCAGCTTCGCGTGGAAGAGCTGTAAAGGACCAAGGACAAGTGAAGGGATCATCCGCCACGCTGGTCATTGGACCGCCGGGGAGCGGGAAAACCCGCCGGACGCTCGAAGAGCTGGAGAGCGCCCTGTCCGTAGGCGAGCCGGCCACTCTCGTCACTCCCACCGCCAGCATGGCGGAACACCTGTTGCACCAGGCGGCGCGGCGTAGGCTCGCAGTGCCCGGCGATGCCATCCTGCCGCTAAGGGCGTTCGTCGAGAAATTCACGCCGGACTGGAAGGAGCTGCCGGCGTCGATTGCCACGCTGCTGGTGGAGCGGGCGTTAGAGAGGGCGGCAGCGCCGGAGTTTCGCGAGCTGGCGGCCTACGCCGGGTTTCATTCCAGGCTGCTCGAGGCGATGGAAGAGTTCTGGTCGGCGGGAGCGGACGGGCGGCTTTTCGATCCGCTGCTAGAAGGATCGCCGGCGCGGCCGTTCGGGCGGGTGATGGTGGAGTACGAAAGGCTCCTGGAAGCGGCCCGTGCCGTCCACCGGGCGCGGCGGCTCCGGCGGGCGGCTGAAGAAATGCAAGAGCGGCGTCTGGGGCACGTGCTTTTCGACGGCTTCCTCAATTTCACCCCGGTGGAGCTGGAGCTGGTGCGGGCTGTGGCGGCAGCGGCGCAACGGTGCGTGGTGACGCTGCCCGCGAGCGGCGCCGAGCAGGCGCGGCAGGCGCTGCTCGACTTCGGGCTGGAGGAGTCGCGGCTGGAGCGGATTTATCGTCCCCTGGTACGTCCGGTGGTGGTGGTAGCCGCGTCGCCGGAGCGGGAGATAGAGGACGTGGCGCGGCGAATCCTGCGGGACCAGGAACAAACCGGGCGGCCCTTTCAGGAATACGGGCTCATCTTGCGCAACCCGGACGTTTACGGCCCGCTGGTGGCGGTGGTATTTGAGCGGTTCGGCATTCCGTTCCGCTCGAGACAGCCGCAGAGTCTGGACCAGCACATGAGCGCTCGGTACCTGGCGGGGCTGCTGAGGCTGGCGGCCACAGGCTTCGACGGGGTGGCGGCGATCGAAGTGATGAAAGCAGCCGGCTCGGGCATTGGCCTCGACGGCGAAATGGACCAATACGAATTCCGGCTGCGGGAGGAATTGCCCGGCCAGGGGCTGGAGTTCCTGCGGCGGCAAGCGGCGGGGCTGCCGCGGGTGAAACAGTGGCTGGCGCGGCTGGACGAGCTGGCCGGGTGGGTTTCGAAAGCCGCGCTGCCGGAAAACTGGGCGGAGCGAGCGAAGAATCTCTCGCGGAGCTGGTTTCGAGAGCCGGCGGTGGAGGACGGAGTCTCGCACGAGACCGCGCTGGAGCTGCGAGCCCTGGCGCGGGCCTTGCAGGTCTGGGAGCAGGCAGCGGAGGAGACGGCGGAAGCGCTTCGGCTCGGTGGCGCCGAGAAGGTTTCGCTTGCCGATTATCTCGGGACGCTGTACCGAGTGTTGCGGCTGACCCGCTTTGCGGCGCCGGACCGCCGCCGCAACGTGGTGCAGGTGCTCAGCATTTACGAGGCGCGGCAGTGGGAGCTGCCGGTTGTCTTTGTCTGCGGGCTGGTGGAGAAGCAGTTTCCCCGCCATCACCCGCAAAACCTCTTCTTTCCAGACCGGGCGCGGCAGAGGCTGAGCCGGCACGGGCTGCGACTGCGAACGAGCGCAGACCTGGACCGGGAGGAGCGGTTCCTGTTCGACCTTGCGATGACCCGGGCCACCGAGCAGCTTTACCTGACCTATCCCGTACGCGACGAAACGGGAACGGAGACGCTGCGGTCTTTCTTCCTGAGGGAGTGGGCGAGGGAAACGGCTCGCCGGGCTCTGGTGAGGGAACCGGCGCCGGCGTGGCGGCCGGCCGGGCCGAAATTGGAGGATCCGCGGCTGCACGAGGAGCTCGAGAGGCGGCACGAACGTTTCAGCCCCTCCACGCTCGAAGAGTACTTGCAATGCCCGTTTCTGTTTTTCGCCGCCCGAACGCTCCGTCTAGAACAGCCTCCCTGCGCGCCGGACGAGCGCTTGGATGAGTTGCTGAAGGGTACGATCGTCCACCGCACGATCGCCCGCTGGGCGGGGCAGGGCGGAGGAGAGATCGGGCCGGTGTTCGAGGCGGTGTTTGACGAAGTGTGCGAGCAGGAGCGCATCCGGCTGAACTTCCGCGCCGAGGCGATCCGGATGCAATTGAAGGCCGACCTGGAACGATTCGCGGAGTATGAGCGAGCGCGCTTGCCGTATCCCGGATTTCATCCCGGCGAACCGGAGAAGAAGATCGAATACATGGTGGAGGGGAACCGTGGGGAGAGTCCCTTTCGCGTAACGGGAAGGATCGACCGCTACGAGGCGTCGGAGGCCGGCGCCACCGTGGTGGTGGACTACAAGTATTCGAGAGACGAGCGCATCAAGGAACTGGTAGGGCAGCAGGAGGAAGGGCTGAAGGTGCAGGCGGGGCTATACCTGCTGGGGTTGGAGCGGCAGCTGGGCCTCGTACCGGCGGGGATGGTGTATTACGGGCTGCGCGGCAAGCCGTTCCGGAGCGGGTGGTGGGCCGCGGGCCTGGGCCCGGCAGATCCGGATTTGCAGGAGATGAGCGTACGGGAGTTTCGCGCGATGCTCGACCAAGCAGCAGAGCGGACCCTCGCAGCCGTGCGGGAGATTCGCGGCGGGCGGGTGGCCGTGGAGCCTCGGGACCGGCAGTTTTGCCGGGAATTTTGCGCCTACCGCGATGTGTGCCGGGTGAGTTTATGAGGGACGGGCCGAAATGGGCTGAGGCCTTGTTTCCGCCGGGCCGTTCTGTGGGTGAGGAAGGATCTGGTATTTCTTGATTTGCGCCGCCACCCACCCCTGGCCGCTGCGCACGGTGCGGCCGAGCAAGCGCAGGTCCACCGGCGCGTTGTCCGGGGTGAGGGTGGCCATGCGGACCACCATCTCGATCTTGCGGCCGACGCCGATTTGCTCCTCCGTCTGGACGAGCACGCCGCCGCTGCTGATGTTCAGAGTACGGCCCCGAAAGCGGCGGGGATCGCGGATGTCGGTGAACCAAAATTCCACCGGCCGTTCCATCGCAAAACGCATCGGGCGGTCAGTCATGTGTATGCATGATGATCGCCTGAGGCGGGAGAAACGGCAATAGACCGGAAGGTCTAGCGGCGCTCTGGTACGATGGTACGTCGTGGTTATTCACTCCACCGGAACCCTGGTCCCCTTCTTCTGCTGGCGCGTCAGGATCTCGATCTGGGCGTCGAGGATGGCGCGGAAGCCCTTCAGCACCTCCACGCCAGCGCTGCGGAAGTGGTCGAACATAGGACCCTGGCACATGCCTCCGGCGAGCGCGGTCAGGCGCGGTCCGGCGCCTGCGCAGTAGCAGACGTCCCAAGGGGGTTGCTGCTGGGCTTGTGCGGCGTTTTTGCGCGTTCTTTTCATGGTCGATTCTCCATCAGCTCGACGGTGAGGACGCCTCCTTCGAGCTTGGCTTTGCGGGGCTGGAGCGCGGCGAGCGTGGTCGGCAGCCCAACGTGGCGGCGCAGCGCTCCGACTTCCACCACCAGGTTTTCGCCCTTCTTGAACACGCTGACTTCCTCGGGAGCGGTGAAGGGCAAACGGAGGCTGACGCGGTAGCCCGCGCCGTTCTTCTCGAAACGGAATGGCGCCTCGGTGCGGGAGCGCGCGGAGGGGTCGCGGTCCGGCGACTGGTAAAGCGCGCGGGCCAGCTCGGCCAGCCGCTCGGCCCCCACCACCTCGTGTGAAAACAGCGGCGCGCGGGTCACCGGCACCGGGGCGAAATACTCCTCGATCTGGTCGAGGGTCTTCTGCTGGGAGCGCTGCCAGTCGCGGAAATACTTGTCGTGAACGGCCTCCGGCAGCACGCGGTTGACGATGATGCCGTCGACCGTCATGCCGTGGAGGGCGAAATAGACAAAGGCCCGCTGGGTCTCGCGCA
>JACQDG010000018.1 GCA_016201185.1 Acidobacteriota bacterium
CGCAGCCGGAGTGCCAGTGTTGGTCTGCGCCTCGGGGGCTATTCCGGAGGTCATTGTCGACGGGCAAAACGGGTTCCTCCTCCCTTCGCCTTCGCCTTCCGCCATCGCCCGGCGGCTGCGGGAACTCGTTCCCCAGCGGGACCGGCTGGCGACTGCGGCCGAAGCCGCCCACCGGCTCTGGCGAGAAAGGTTCACCGCTGAACGCTATCGGGAGGAGGTCTGGAGAGTCGTAGAGTCGGCCGTCCCCGCGAGCAAGCGCCGGAACACCCACGCCGCCGAGAGACCGACCGCCGCTGTCGACATTATGACGACCGAATAACCCAGCCTGGGAACAGCCGCGCCAAACGAGGCGGCGGCCAGGGCCTGGGTGCTGTAAATCACGAAAAAGTTCATGGCCGAGGCGCCGCTGCGTTGCTCCGGCGCAACCTGGTTCATCAGCAGTGAGTTCCACCCCGGCTCGCTCATCCATAGAAACGCCATGTAGCCGGAGTAAAGCGCCGCCGCGGGCGCCATGGCCCGCATGGGCGGCACCAGCGCCAGCAACAGGGCGGCAGCGGCCTGGGTGGCAGCGATCCCAGTGACCAAGCCGAGGCGCGCAAACAGCATCGGCGCCACCAGCACCGCCGTCACCTGTGCCAGTTGCGAGACCGAATAGGCCAGGCCGATCTCGGCCGTTCCGGCGCTGAATCGCCGGGCGAAATAGGCATTGAAAAAAGGCGGAAAGGCGCCGACAAATAGGTTCCAGACGGCCCCTGCTGCCAAGAAGCGCAGCATGAAGGGTGTGCGAGGATAGTTGCTCTTTCCTTCCTCCGGAGCTGCCCGCGACAATTTCAGCCACAGGGTGGGAACCAGTGCCAGGGCGGCCAGACCGCTGCCCATCCACAGCGCCAACTGCTTGGAGGCCCGGGCGCTTTCCGGGCCGAGCGGCCCTAGATTCCAGTACAGAACCCATTCCGGGAGCTTTCCTCCCAGCAGCCCGCCGATGATCCCCATGCCGATGCCCAGGGCGAAGACCAGGCTGAAAGCGCGGGGCCGGCGGCTCTCAGGGGTCAACTGCGCTACCACGGGGGCAACACACACCACCCACAGCGAAGAGATCAGGCCGCCCAGGAAGGCCAGCGCCGCCAGGGCTAGCCGGCCAGTCGCCCAGGCCCGTAGCGCGCACACCGCCGCCGCCCCGGCATATCCCAGGCGCAGAGCAGGGCCCAGCCCCCAGCGCGAGGCCAGCCATCCGGCCGGCATGCTCCCGCAGATGCTCCCCACCGTCATCGCCCCCCACAGGATTCCCAGGAACGATTCGTTGAACCCCAGATCGAGTAGGTAGAGGTTGTAGAGGAGGAAATATATTGACAGCCCCGCGTTGAACAGCGAGGCCGCCAGCAGGAAGATCCACAGGCTCACTGGCGGCTCCCGGCCTGCCATCTGGCCAGACCCCACAGGGTCGGGAGCAGCACCCGCGTGTGATGGACCAGCCGCGAGCCCAGGAAGGCGAAGTAGCGGATCCATTTCAGCGCCCGCAGCCGAAGGGTGATCTGCTCTTTCGGCGCCTGCACTACGTCGACTGGCGCAGGCAGGCTGAAAGGCGCCAGCCGCCGCCGCAGAACACTCCACCGGTTCGCACTGCCGTCGAGCAGACTAAGGTGCAGGAATAATTCATGCTTATTCGGTCGGAACAGCGCCTCTACCGGCGACCAGCCGTAGCACGCGGTCCATCGTTCCACCTCCTCTGGAACCGGATGTGCCGGGCCAAAGGCCGGCGCCGCGCTCGTGCCGAACCAGTGCTCGGCCAGGCGCAGCGCGGTCGATTCCAGGCGCCGCAGGGCCGGGGGATGTAAGTTTCGCCAGCGAGTCCAAAATTCTCCGTCGGCTTTCCGATTTTCCAAGAAAAAGGCCAGCTCGTAGATGTGATACACGCGCAGGCTGCCGCGCAACAGATGGCGCAGGGCATGCAACGTGGCATAGCCCATTTGGTCCGCCAGATCGAATTGCCACAACCGGCGCTCGGCCAAGCGCTGTTCCACACGGCGGTTCCAGAAGTGCTCTATTCCCGGCGCCTCGAGCTGTTCCGTCCGGGGGTCCCAGAGCCGGAAGTGCAAATCGACGGCGGGCGGAATCTCGGGGTCAAAGAAATTGCCCCGCCACCGCCATCCGCTCTTTCGCAGCATGGTGGGCAGGTGGTCGATGGGGAAATCGTCGTAGCCGGCCAGCGCCTCGTAGCCCATATCGAGAAGAATGTCGCGGGCCAGATAGACTGCATCGCCCGGAAAGAAAAAGTCGATGTCGTACTGCACACGATGCCGCGGATTGGCCACGAACGGCGAGGAATGGGAGAGGCCCTTCAGCACCAGAAAATCCACGCCGGCCGCGGCAAACCGGTCGGCGATCTCTGCCAGGGCGGCCTGGGTCCGCTGCCACCGCTCCGTGTTGTCGGCTAGGTTCTGATCCAGCCGCCTGCGGATGTCGTCCGGGATCTGGTCCCAGGCCCCGGTTTCGACCAGCCGGGCCCGAAGCACGAGTGTCAATTGGGTCAGGTCGGCAAAGTCCAGCAGCCGCTTCCATTCTGAAAGGTGGAGTTGCGCGGCGGCAACAGTTTCTTCCGGCCGGGCGGGAAATTGCAGGAAGCGCATGGCGGCCCAAACCGGCAGGGGTAATCGCGGAGTCACGCCAGTTTAAAGATCTGCGCCACGGCATCGGCCAGGCTGCTGTAGCGCAACTCCAGGGCCTCAAAGCTGGCCAGTTGATGGATCGATGCTTCCCACTCTTCCCAGACCCAACGCTCTCTCATGGCCAGATTTTGCGACAGGCGCCGGCGCATTTCCGCCCCTTCCACTCGGGAAAATGCTGCTGGGCCCGATTTCCGCCGGTCCAGGAAGATGATCTTCCAGGGCTGGCAACGGGTGGCGCACGCCAGGCCTGGAACGTCGCTGGTGCGAATCTCGAAGGCGCGCTCGCTGTCCAGGGTTTCGAACCGCGGCAGTCCGGCAAGCTCCGGGAACAATTGGATCGCCTCGGGCCGAAAGCGCGCTCGCTCGGGCTTGCCGATCAACATTGGCTCCTGGCAATTGCGGAGCAGGTGCATTCCATCATCAGCAAGAAAGGTGAGTCCGGCGCGGGCGCAGGCCCAGGCCAGGCTGCTCTTGCCGGCCCCCGGCCCACCCACCAGAAGGATTCCCTTGCCGTCCAGCGTCACACAGGAGGCGTGAAGGGGGGTGAGGTAGTGCTGATCGAGGCAGCAGTAGGCCATGCCGTCCAGGAAATGATAGCGGGTGAATTCATGATTTTGCGCCACGGCCGGCGAAAGACAGGCAAAGCAGAAGGTTCGATCCAGGTCGCACACGGCGAAGTTGTCCTTCGCCCACAAAAACAACAATAGATTCCCCTGGCCCCGAAATACCGGGTCGCCCAAGGAGTCCGGAGAATTCTCGGCGCTGGAAGGGCGCACGATCACCCGTAATTCCACCGGCGGGTTCTCGAACTCTTGCTGAGTCCCTTCCCAGCCCTCTCGGGCGGCTTCCACCACATGGGGTGAGTTGGTGCGCAGGACCACAGGGAACCCCAGCGGAAAGAATAGAACTTCAAGCGGCAGCGGTTCGCCATATCCCAGCGGGTCGAGCGGCGCGGCCCCCTCATATCCCTCTGAATTCAATGTACTTTCCCTTCGTGTTGATCTTAGCAGATGGAGGCGGAGACCCATTGGCAAACAAGCAGAGGGAACTTTTCTCTCGCCCGCAGTGTCTATCTCTACGGAACGCCCAAGCGGTTGCAATCCGGTTTGCCGGCTGTTAAGTTGGATCTGGAATCGTTCTACTTCTAAGAACGGAGAGACGGCCTTGGCAGACATCGTTGCCGGTTTGGTGCTCCAGGATCAGGAACTGGAGCTGGTTGAGGAACTCCGCGAGGGCAGAGAGGAGGCCTTCGCGTGTTTGATGTCCGTCTATCAGCAGCCGATCTACAACTTCGTCTACCGGCTGCTGGAGGATTCCGGCGACGCTGCCGATGTGACTCAGGAGGTCTTCCTGAAAGTTTTTCGCAAGATCGGTGAATTCCGCGGCGATTGCAGTCTGAAGACCTGGATTTACCGGATTGCGGTACACGAGGCATCGAATCTGCGGCGCTGGTTTTTCCGCCATCGCCGGGGCGAGTTTTCCCTGGAGGAGAACCACGAGGGCCGGGCCGCTTTCCTCGACGTACTGGTGGACACGCAGGAGAACCAGTACGAACAGGTTTTGCGGCAGGAGAGGATGCGGGCAGTGGAGAAGGCCCTCTTCCAGTTGAAGGAAAGCTTTCGCGTGGCCGTCGTGCTTCGGGATATCGAAGGCTTGAGCTATGAGGAGATAGCCGAGATCACGGGGGTTTCCCTGGGCACGGTGAAGTCCCGCATTATGCGGGGCCGCGAGGCTTTGAAGACGAGGCTACTGCCGCCCGAGCCCCACCCGGCGTCGTCGTCCTGCGCCTTGGAACCGGTGGAATGAGGCTTATGACTTGTCATACGGCACGCCAAAGCATGGCAGCCTACATCGACGAGTATTTGCGCGCTGACGAGTCGGCCGCTCTGCGGCGCCATTTGCTGGACTGTGCCGACTGCCACGAAGAATACGAATTTCATGCACGGCTGAATTCTCCACTGCGCGAGCTGCCCCGCCTGTCCCCGCCGCCCGAGCTGGCCACAGCGATCCGGCTCCGGCTTCCCGAGAGGCGGACCAGCCGCTGGGAGCGGTGGCAGGTTCATCTTTCCAACATGATGGGCCCGATCGCTTTGCCCGCTGCCGGCGGCCTGTTATCCGCCCTGATTCTTTTTCGCGTGCTGATGCCCGCCGTCTCCGCCATTCGGGCCGCCGGCGGCGTCAACGACGTGCCTACTGTGTTGCGCACCGAGCCGCGCTTCAAGGCGGCTTCTGTTTTGCCCTTGTCGCAGGATATGCTGGTGGAAGCCTGGATCGACGAGCAGGGGAAGGTGACCAACTTCGAGGTGTTGAATCCGGCCATGAGCGAAGCGGCGGTGGGCAAGGAGCTGCACAACCAGATCATCAGCATCCTGTTGACCACGCTGTTTGAACCGGCCACCCAGTTCGGGCAGCCGACTCACGGCAAGGTGGTGCTCTCGCTTCGCCGCATCAACGTCGCCGGTTAGGCGGGAGTCCCTTCGGATGGCGTTCCGTGCCCGCCGCCCCCGGCTGGGCCAGCATTTCCTCCATAGTTCCTCTATCCTGGACCGTATCGCGCGTGAAGTCGGCGCCCGCCTGGGCCCTTCTGAGCTGGTGGTGGAAATCGGGCCGGGAACCGGCGCACTGACCCGCCGCCTGCTGGGATTGGGCCGACGTTTGATTGCCGTGGAGATCGATCGGCGGCTGGCGGCCGGGCTTCGCGCCGAATTCGCCGGCGAGCCGCGCCTGGAGGTCATGGAAGACGACATCCTGGAGGTCGACCTGGAGCGGCTGATCCGGGAGCGAACCTCCGGCCGGGCAGTGGTGGCCGGCAACCTGCCCTACTACATCACCGCGCCGATCCTCCGCCTGCTGTTCGACAGTGGCGACCGGATTTCCCAAGCTGTATTACTGATGCAAAAAGAAGTCGCTGCGCGAGTGGCGGCCCGGCCCGGGAGCCGCGATTACGGCTACCTGAGCGTTCTGTGCCAGGCCCACAGCCGGCCCGAGCGCCTGCTCATCGTCCCCCCGGGCGCCTTTCGTCCCGCCCCCCAGGTGGCTTCCGCGCTGGTGCGCCTCGCCATCGAGCCGCGCTTCGTAGAGTGGAACGTGGGCAACCGCGAAGCCTTCCTGCACTTCCTCCAGTTATGCTTTCATCAGAAGCGTAAGACGCTGCTCAACAACCTGCAAAGCCGATTCGGCCGCGAGCGGCTGGCAGAATTGCCGGAGGCGCGCCTCCGCGCGGAGCAACTGTCGCCCGAGCGGCTGGCTGCCCTGTGGCGGTGCTTGTCGAGGTCCGCTCCGCCCGAAAGCGCCGGCCCGTAAGTCAGCTTTGCAGAGTGGAGAAGCCGATCAGCACACCAGGCCCTTGCGCACGGCGTAAAGAACCATCTCCGCCGTGTTGTGCAGGCCGAGCTTTTCCATGCACCGCGCGCGGTGGGTCTCTACCGTGTTCTGGCTCAGATTCAGGACCTGCGAGATTTCTTTGTTGCTCTTGCCTTCGTCGACCAGGCAAAGGACTTCCCGCTCGCGGTCGGTGAGCACGCTCAGCCGGTTCCGGCTGCGCTTCGTCCGCGAATACTCCAGGTAGTCCTCTAGCACGTTGGTGGTGAGCGTCGAGCTCAGGAAGGAGCTCCCCTTGTAAACCGCCTGTACGGCCTGCACCAGCTCGAAGTCGATGGAATCTTTGAGCAGGTAACCGCGGGCGCCGGCCTCGAAGGCTTCCGCCAGGTACGCTTCGTCAGCGTGCATGCTGAGGATAAGAATGCGCACCTGCGGGGCCTTGGCGGTGATCTGGCGGGCGGCTTCAATCCCGCTGATCCCGCCGGGCATGGTCAGGTCCAGGACCGCGACGTCGGGCTGTTTTTCGAGAGCCAGCCGCACGGCGTCGGCGCCGCTGCCAGCTTCGCCCACCACCTCCAGCGCCGGGCTTTCCTCCAGGATGCGGCGGAAGCCCTGGCGCACCACGGCGTGGTCGTCGGCCAGGATAACGCGGA
This sequence comes from Acidobacteriota bacterium, assembly GCA_016201185.1. Classification (GTDB taxonomy): domain Bacteria; phylum Acidobacteriota; class Terriglobia; order Bryobacterales; family JACQDG01; genus JACQDG01. The sequence goes on from JACQDG010000018.1 coordinate 6,641, forward strand.
TCTTTCGGGCGGCAGTGTCGGGGACAATCGTCTTGGGACTAGTAGCAGGCATGTGGCTTCAATCCGTGTGCGTGATGCTATTGGGCCGCCGAAGCAGTCCAGCTCAGTCCTTTAGCCGGGAATGGGGCGGACTCGGAGCAGGATAGGGGGACCTCCGCCATCAGGCAGACGCCCTGGCCCGGCGCGGTCAGGATCTCCAGCCGCCCGCCGAGCTGCTCCATGCGCTCGCGAATGCCCAGCAGGCCCAGCCCGCCGCTCGAGCCGTTTCCTGCCGGCGGTGCGGCCATGCCCGAGCCGTCGTCCTGGATCTTAATGCGAAGCGCGCCGCCCTGGTTTTCCAGGCGGATCTTGGCGCGAGTGGCGCTGGCATGGCGAATAATATTAGTAAGACCTTCCTGCACCATCCGGTAGGCGGCAATCTCGAACTCGGCGGGCAGCCGCCCCTCCAGACCCTTCGTTTCCAGAGAAACGTCCACGCCGGCGCGCCGCACGCAGCTCTTCACGAGCCACTTGACGGCCGGCGCCAGCCCCTCGTCGTCCAGAAGGTTGGGCCGCAGGAGCCGCGAGAGATCCCGCAGCTTGAACATGGTCTGCTCCACCAGGGTCTTGGCCTCTTGAGCGAACTCCCGCAGGTCGCCCCGGTCCGCCGGCATCTTCTGCTCGAGCAGCGCCAAATCCAGCCGGGCCGCGGTGAGCGCCTGGCCCACTTCGTCGTGCAGCTCGCGCGAAATGCTGCGGCGTTCCTCCTCTTGGACGCGCACCAGCCTGGCCGAAAGCTTCCGCAAATCGTTCTTCGTCTTCAGCGTCTTCTGGTACTGCGCTTGCAGCCGCCGCTGGACCCGCCAGGCGTGCAGGATAGGCAGCACGATGATAATCGAGGCGATCATCAGACAGGCCCCTACGGCCCAGAAGAGCCGCACGTGGAACGCGTTGCCCAGTTCCGGCACCCTGGCTTCCCGGTCCAGGATCTCGCCCCGATGAATGTCGGACAGCTTTTCGACTTGCCGCAGGATGGCTGTCTGCTTGGCCGTTAGGTCCTGTAAGACAGCGTTCACGCTGTCGGATAGGGTGCGGTGATCCTCGCCCAGCACCCGGTCCAGGATCTGCCCGTATTGCGTCAGCAGGTTCCTCGTCTGCTGCCACTGCGGCAGCGAGCCGGCCAGGGGATTCAGAGTCTCGTACTCCAGGCTCGCTCTCCACAGCTCCGCCCGAGCCCCGCGCAGCAACTCCCGCTGCTGCTCCGCCGTCGTCGAGGAGTCGCTGAGCAGAACTTCGCGGCCGATAGCCGCGGCGTCCAGCGTGACGCGCCGGATCTCGCGAATGGTCTTGTCCTCTCGCCAGGAATCCGCGCCGCGCAAAGCGGAATCGTCCCTCTGCAACACCACCGAAAGGCTGCGGAAGGCGGGAACGATCTGCTCCACTGCGTCGTAGCTCACGAAGCCAACCAGCAGGACCATGCCGAGCAGAATCGGCGCCGCAGCATACATCTCCCACGGCGGCTGGCGACGCGAAGACACTTCGCTGCCACGTAGCATGCCCATATAGTTGAATGCGTGCAACTGCGAGGATAATCTATCCTACTCGGCGCGATCTTGGCAATAGTCCTGGTGGCCTAAGTATCGGTGTCGGATTCGCCTATGGTACCTTTGGGTTACGTGGAATCCAAACTCATGGTACGGAAACATTGTCCCGACCCGTTCGCTTGCGCCCTTAGTGGTCTTCTGCTACTACTGAAGCCACATGCATGAGAGTTTTGTTTCTGTTTTTGGCCCTTGGGGCGATTTTCGGGCCTGAGGATCGAGCCATGGCAAGCCCTTTGCCCGCCGGGTTTGGCGTGCAGGCCTCCAGCCGGCAAGCGGCCCAGGAACAGGTGTTGCCAGGGCGCCGCCTGCTAGACCGTCTCCAGGCGCCCACGGTCGGATCGGACTTTCTCCTTTTCACCCTGGGAATCGCTTTCCTGCTCGGCGCTGCCCATGCCTTGACCCCCGGGCACGGCAAGACCATCGTGGCCGCCTACCTGGTGGGATCGCGCGGCACGTTGTGGGACGCCCTCTACCTGGGTTCGGTGGTCACCTTGACCCATACCTCCAGCGTCTTCCTTCTGGGGCTCGCGACCCTGTACGCCACCCAGTATGTATTAATGGATAAGATCTATCCCTGGCTTTCCGTGCTGAGCGGGCTGCTGGTGGCGGCCATGGGGCTGTGGCTGTTGCGGGTTCGGTGGCGCGCCGCCGGCCACCAACACCCCCACGGCCATACCCATCACCACCCGCACGATGATGCGCACCACCACCCTCACGACGAAGGGCATTCTCACGCCGTGCCTGCCGCGGTCTCGCGGTGGCATCTGTTTTCCCTGGGTGTTTCCGGAGGCTTGGTTCCTTGTCCCGAGGCGCTGGTGGTGCTGCTGATGGCCGTTTCCCTGCGGAAGGTGGCGCTGGGGCTGCTCATTTTGGTGGCCTTCAGCCTGGGGCTGGCGGCGGTCCTGATCGGGATCGGCATCGCCATGGTTCTTTCTGGCCCGCTGCTCGGCCGGTTTTCCCGCGACGGTTGGCTTACCCGCGCCCTGCCGGTGGGCAGCGCCGCGGTGGTCACCCTGCTGGGTGCTGGAATCGTGTACAAGGCGGTCGTGGACAACGGCTTGTTGCGGTAGCTTTCCCACGCCCGGTGCGGGGCGGAACAGAAGTGCAAGGCGCCTTTATTCCCTCACAAAATCCTGGGCGTAGTAAGTGGCGGTGAGCGGTTCGCCCGTCGATAGCTTGACGAACTCGTTCCAGGGATAGCGAGCGCCCGGGCCGAAGATTTTTTCCTTCAGGTATTTCCCCACCTCGCGACGGCCGCTGTAGGCGAAGGCGGCCGGGTCCTTGATCCCCAGTTGCCGGGCTAGGGCGTGATGCAATTGGGAGGCGAAAAGCTCCCCCATCATGTAGTTGTGGTAGTACACGGGGGCGCTGACCAGGTGAATCTTGGAGGCGTAGTCGGGCTCGGCGCGGTCCTCGGGCCGCCGCAGACCCTGGTATTTCTCCACCAGGTCCCACCACAGGCGGGAGAGGTCCTGGTCCGGGTTGGCGTAGAGGGCGCGCTCGAAATGCAGCATCACCTGGCACCACCGGCTGAAGATCAGCGACTCCGTGCGCAGCGACCGCCGCGCCTCGGGGCCCACCCGTTTCACCTGCCGCGACTCCAGCCCCAGGTTTGCCCGCAGCCATTCCGGTCGCTTGGTCAGCCGGCCGAACATCATGGCTACACCTTCAGTGGTGAGGATGTGCGCCTCCGTGCGGAGCACATAGGGCAACTGTCGGTCGAGATAAGTGGAATAGACAGCGTGCCCCAGCTCGTGAAGCATAGTGTTCATCCAGTAGTCGTTGGGGCGGATATTGGCCAGCACCCGCACGTCTCCTTCCCGGTCAATGTCGGTTGAGAAAGCGTGGGGGCTCTTGCCCTCCTTCTCGTAAAGGTCGCTGCGCTTGAGCACCTCCTCCACCGGCAGGCCGATTCCGGCGTAAAACTCCCGGCATATTTTGAGGGCGTCCTTCTTGGCGTAGAAGGCGTCGAGGTTCACCCCGCCCACGTGCGGGGCCTCCTGGAAGAAGGGATCCTGGTAGTGCCACGGCCGCAACTGCTCGACTGAAATCTTGAAGCGGCGCGCCAGCGCCTTGTCCAGCCGGGCCTTCATGTCCAGAAACGGCTTACGGGTTAAGTCATCCAATTGCGCGAAAAGGGCCAACAGGGCCGCTTCGTCCTGCTCGTTCAGGTAAAGTGAGAGGGCATAGTAGTCGCGAAAGTCGAGCTTGCGCGCGGCCTGGTTGCGCAGCTTAACCAGCTCTTTCAGCATCGGTTCCACCTCGCGGCCAACGCCCTTGCCGGCCTTCCAGGCCCGCTCGCACTCGGCCGAGTCCTTGGATTCGCGAAGAGTCTTGCGGAGATCGTTGTCGCTGAGCGTCTTGCCATCGACCCCGGCGCGATAGGTATTGAATAGTTTATCGATGGCGTTGCTCTTGGCGACCATCGCCTGAAGCACGGCGGGTTCCACTTGCTTCTCCAGGCATTTCAAATAAATCAGGTCGATCGAGCGCTTGACCATCTCGTCGCGGATGCCACCCCGTTCCCGGATGGCCTTCAATTCGGCAAAAGCCTTGGGGTCGGACAGCGCTTGATCCAGGGCGTTTTCGGCCTTTTCTTTGGCCTGGAAATCCTCTTCCTTGCCGCTGATGTTGGCTTGCCACCAGGCGAGATTGGCCGCTTTTTCGAGGGGTGTGGTTCTTTCCAGGTAGCGGGAAAGGAAGGACCGGGCCGCCTGGTCAGCCGAGCCGCTGCCGTTTGGTTTCCCGCAGGAAATCACGGCCAGAAGCATGAGAATTCCCCCGATGCCTGCTTTCCGCCAGCGCCTCATGCGCATCAAATCGCCACCGCCCGGTATTCGCTCCATCCAATGCGCTTCCCGCCGCGACCCTCTCCGTGTGGTACGCTTCCATTAGAGATCCTTACCGTCAAAATAGGAAATTCTTCTGATCGCGCTGGGGAGCCACGTGGCGTAAAATTGAAACCGATCCGGCCCTTGGCCGTCGATATCAGTAGAGAGCGACAGCGGGGCCGGGCGGCCGGATCGACCCGGACCAGGAGCCGCTTATGGAGATCATCGGCCATCGGAAGTACGTGGAAATCCCGGGCGACCGGACCCACGAGTTGCCGCCGCTGCTGGTCCGCGGCGCGCCGGAAATCACTCCCCTGGACCAGATGGTGGATATGGCCGCGAACCTCGTGGAGTCCGAGGAAATGATCTCCGATCGGCCCGCCGATAACCGCGTGACTGAAGCCGCCCTGGAGCAGCGCAAATTTGATCTGGCTATCAACCTGGCGCAGCATTACCTCAAGATGATCGCCCAATGGCGGCGGGGAGACTCGGTGCTGGAATGGATCCGGCAGTGCGAGATCACTTTCGAGTCCAAGATGGCTCTGCGGAACCTGCTGCGCCCGGACCTGTGGCCCCATGCCGGCCGCAGCAGCTTTGTCCGGCTTCTGGAGGACAAATCCGTTCCCACCGACGGAGTGGTTCTGGAGAATGCCGTTGGCCTGCGCCTGACGTTCCGCCAGCCGCCGCCCATCTCCTGCTTTTCCGACCAGTTTCTGCTTTACCTGAATTCGTCGGTGGCCGCCACCGCCTACCAGACCTGGGCGCGGCTGAGCAACGATGAACAAGCCCTGCTGCCGCCCGAGCGCTTTCATTTCCAGGTGCTCCACATGACCGCCTAGCGCGCCTTTCCCGCTTGCACCTTCACCAGCGCCACCCCCAGGAAGATGACCGCCATGGCGGCCGCTTCCCGCCACCCGAACGGCTCCCGATAAAACAGCCAGCCCAGACAAATCGCCACTACCGGGTTGATGTAAGCGTAAAGCGACGCCACGGATATGGGCAGGTGTTCGAGGGCGTAAACAAAGGCGCTGAAGGCCAGGATGGATCCGAATATCACCAGGTAGATGAAGCCGCCGAAGCTCCGCGCCGTCCAGGCAATGGGCGTCTGCTTCAGCAGCAGGGCGAAGGGAGCATAGGCCAGCCCCGCGCCGAACTGCTGGAAGGCGCCGGTCACAATGGGGTGCGCCCGCCGGGGGCGATTGCGATGGTAAATGGCTCCCAAGGCCCATCCCGCCGCCCCCACCTGCATGGTGAGAAATCCCCTCCAGTAGTTGGAGGCGAAACCGGCGCGGCGCAACTCCGGGCCGACCAGCAGGGCGCAGCCGCTGAAGCCCACCAACAGCCCCAGCAGCGTGGGCCGGTGAATCGGCTCCCCGCGCGGAAACAGAGCTTCGATGCCCACCATCCA
>JACQDG010000317.1 GCA_016201185.1 Acidobacteriota bacterium
GAACGCGCAGTATCAGACTACCTCCGGCGGGTTTCAACTCGGCAACCCACAATCTGGGTTCGAGTTGTTCGGTGCTCAGACGGGATTTCGCAACCAGGGCGGTGTCGAGTACGCGGTGGGGCTGGTGAACGGCTCGAATCGAATGTACGACGACAACTCTCAAAAGGACTTCTACGCCAGCGCCGGGTACAAATTCGGGGGTTATGGTGTGAGCGGCTCAAGGGAGGAGTTAACCGAGCTAAAGGCAACCGATAACTATATCGACAACTCGGTTAGCATCGGAGGCTTTGGCTATATCGGGCGCTCCCGGTCCCCCTTGATGGGCGAAGTGCGTTTCAACCGCTGGGGTCTGCGCGCGGACATTTCGATTCAGAAACTAAACGTTTACGGCGCTTACGTCCACGGCGCGGACGCCATGATGAGCCGGAGGTCGCGCCAGAAGTCCAACGGTTATTTCATCGAGGGAGACTACGTCATTCTGCCGTGGATCATCGCGCTCGTCCGCTACGATCAGGTGCTTCTGGGGCAACCGATGGTGCAGATGGGCGGCGGGTCGGGCATGTTGATGCCTTCTGAAGTGGCGCTCTTCAGCGCGTCGGCTGGCCCGACGCCCGTTTATCACACCATGGCGGGAGATATTTTACCGAACAAGCGGCTGGTGCCGGCGCTCGTGTTCGCCATCCGGGCCAACATCACCCTGACTCTGGAGGGCATCTTCCCGACCGGGCAAATGGATCCAAGCATGCTAGGCAACCTGGAGATGCAGAAACGGGGACGGATCGGACTCAAGTTTTATTTCTGAGCATGCAGACCTCGGTACTCCCGGCCCTATTGCTTGTGATCGCTGCTCCCCTGGGCGCCGGCACAATCACCGGCTCGGTGAAAGCAGCCCGCGCCCGCGACAACCGCGATGCGGTCGTCTACGTGGACCGCATTGCGGGCAAACAATTTGCGCCGCCACAGCAGCCTGTGGTCCTCGATCAAACCAACCTGGTTTTCATCCCGCACGTGTTGCCGGTGCTGACGGGCACGACCGTAGCATTTCCCAACAACGACACGGTGCGGCACAACGTGTTTTCTCCCTCTCCCGCCAAGCGATTCAACCTCGGCACCTACGCCCAAAAGGTGACGAAACATGTCGCTTTCGACAAGCCTGGCGTGGTGGCCCTGCTGTGCCATGTGCACGCCGAAATGTCGGCGTACGTGGTGGTCATTGAAACCCCTTACTTTGCCGTTACCGACCCGGCCGGGGAATACAAAATCGCCGATGTTCCACCGGGCAGTTACGTCCTCAAGGCCTGGCATGAATCGAGCAAGCCCAAAGAGCAAAAGGTCGAGGTGAAAGAAGGCAACTCGACACGCGTGGATTTCGACCTGAGGTGACCACCGATGGCGCCGCCAACCCCGCAAGAGCATTTCGACGGCGTATGGATGCCGCGGCGCGACCTGTTCTACAAGCTCACCTGGCTTGCGGTAGGGGGGGCTGTGGTGAGCGCGGCCGCGGCGGCTGTGCGGATGCTGTTCCCCAAGGTGTTCTTTGAGCCACCGATGAAGTTTCGCGCCGGCGTGCCGTCCGACTACCAGCCGGGCGCGGTGAGCGAGCGGTGGAAGAAAGAGTGGCGCGTATGGATGGTTCGCACCGAGAAAGGCCTGTTCGCGCTTTCCGCCACCTGCACCCACCTGGGCTGCACTCCCGTGTGGCTGGAAGCCGAGAACCGGTTCCAATGCCCCTGCCACGGCAGCGCTTACACACCAGAAGGCATCAATGTGGAAGGGCCGGCGCCGCGACCTCTGGAGCGCTTTCGAATCACCCTCGACCGCAGCGGGCAAATCGTGGTGGACAAGCGGCGCGTGTTTCGCCAGGAATGGGGGGAGTGGAACCATCCCGAATCCATACTGAGGCTTTAACGGATGCCGCTGCGGCAATCGAACCTGTGGCGCTCCATCTTCCGCCATCCCTACGACGGGTCCAGACGCGCCCGCTACCTGCAAACGGCAGCCAACGTATTCCTGCACCTGCATCCGGTGCGAATCTCCCCGGCGGCCATCCGGTTCACCTACACCTGGGGCCTCGGCGGGCTTTCGTTTCTGCTCTTCATTTTGCTCACCGTCAGCGGCGTGTTTCTGATGTTCTATTACGTGCCCGACAGCCGCCGCGCTTACGACGACATCAAGGACCTCGGTTTCGTGGTTCCGTTCGGACAGTTCCTCCGGAACTTGCACCGCTGGGCCGGTCACGCCATGGTGATTACCGTGTGGCTGCACATGCTGCGGGTGTTCCTGACCGGCGCTTACAAGAAGCCGCGGGAGTTCAATTGGGTGCTTGGGGTTTCCTCGCTCGTTCTGACACTGCTGCTGAGCTTTTCCGGGTATCTATTGCCCTGGGACCAGATTGCCTTCTGGGCCATCACGGTGGGCACCAATATGGCGACAGCGACGCCGGTTCTGGGGAACAGCCTTCAGGTGCTGATCCTGGGCGGCCCCCGCGTGGGCCAAAATGCCTTGCTGCGCTTCTACGTCCTGCACTGCCTGGCTTTGCCCCTCATCCTGGCAATTATCTTGGGGGTGCACTTCTGGCGGGTGCGCAAGGACGGATTCTCAGCATCCAGCCCGGGGGAAAAGATCGACGTCTGGCCTCACCTTGTCTCCCGGGAGTTTCTCGCTGCTTTGAACGCCTTGCTGGCGCTGGTTGTGTGGTCGATGCTGGTGAACGCGCCGCTCGAGCGACTGGCCGATCCCACCTCCACTCCGAACCCGGCCAAGGCCCCGTGGTATTTCTCGGGCTTGCAGGAGATGCTGGTGTATTTCGATCCCTGGATTGCCGGCGTTCTGCTGCCCTTGTTAATCATCTTCGGCCTGATGGCGATTCCGTACCTCGATGCGAACCCCCATGGGGTGGGCCTCTATTCCTTCGCAACGCGGCGCTGGGCGGTGTCAGGTTTCGTGTTCGGGTTTCTGCTGTGGGTGTTGCTGATTGTGATCGGCCAGTTCTTCCGCGGGCCGGGATGGATGTGGTACTGGCCGTGGGAAAGCCGCGCGGTGGCCAAGCCGCTCACCGCTAAGACCTGGAACTTCCCGCTTCCGGTGGGAGCAGCGTTCGTGGGCGCCTATTACTCACTCGGCCTCTATCTGCCGCGGCGTTTGCGGCCGGAGGTATTCGGGGCGTTGCCGCGCGGTAAGTACTGCGCCCTGTGGTTTCTCACGCTGACCATGCTGGCGCTGCCCATCAAGATGCTGCTGCGGTTGTTCTTCCGGGTGCACTACGTTCTGGCCACTCCGTGGTTTCGAGTCTGATGATCCGCCACTGGACGGCACTTACAGGCACCCTGCTGTTGGCGGCCTTTAGTGTGGTCGTCTATCGCGAAGCCCGCCCGGAGTGGCGGAGTCGGGAATTGAAACAGATCGTGAACGAGGATCTCGCTTCGGTCGACCGCTGTTCGACCTGTCACCCGGAGCAGGCCCACCCCGCTCCCTGGCTCGAACATCATCCCGCGGAAAGATTCGGATGCACGATCTGCCACGAGGGGCAGGGAAGAGCAACCACCGCCCGCGCCGCCCATCGTGAGGATCCAAGCTGGCCCCGGCCGCTGTTGCCCGGCGTTTGGCTGGGCGCGACCTGCGCTCGCTGCCATGAGGAAAACGAGATCCCGTATGAGCCTTACCTCAGCGATGGCCGAAAGCTGTTCCTCGCGACCGGCTGCGTGGGGTGCCACGAGGTGGCGGCGTTGCGGGGCGTAGCCAAGATCGGGCCCGACCTGCGCCATATCGGATCCAAGGTCAACGCACAGTGGCTCCAGGCCTGGCTGAAGAACCCGAAGAACTACCAGCCGAGAACGCGCATGCCAAATTTTCAGTTGAGCGAGCTCGAGATTGTGGTACTCACTTCCTACCTGTTGACTCTGCGGGCGCCATCGCCACCGTCGCCATTCAACGCCCCGCCGTCGCTCGCCGCCGAGGGCGGCAAGTTGTTTCGGGAATCCCGTTGCGTCTCGTGCCATTCTCTGAAGGGCCGCGGGGGAAAGCTAGCGGGCGACCTGGAATGCTTCGGGTCCAAAGCGGACCCCGGATGGGTGGCCGAGTATCTCGAAGACCCGCGCCGCCATTTCCCCGCATCGCGCATGCCGCGCTACCGCTTCGACCGCCAGCAGATTCGGACGCTGGCGGCCTATTTTGCGACTGAATTGCGCTGTCAGCAGGATCCGGCTCCGGAACCGGCTCCCGGGTCGCCGGCGGAAGCGCAGCGGATCATCCGCCGGTACGGCTGCCACGGATGCCATGAGATCCCGGGCTTTGAAAAAGCCGGACCGGTCGGGGCCGAGCTCGATGGCTACGCTGATAAGCCCATAGATCGTCTGGATTTCGGCAACCGGAGCAAGATCGGGCGGACCTGGCAAGAATGGACTTTCGCGAAGTTGAAAAAGCCGCGCCAGTTCCGCGAGACACTCAAAATGCCCGACTACGATTTTGATGACCAGGAGGCCCTCAACCTGGCTGTTTTTCTGCGCAGCCTGACCACGCGCGCGATCCCGGCCGCTTACCGATTTCGCCCCGGGCCCAACGCGCCCTACAAGCCGCAGGGGGCCTTCGGCCGCCTGGTCGAGGAACTGCGGTGTCTCGACTGTCACCGCATTCGCGGCAGCGGCGGGTCGCTGGCTCCGGATCTGTCGCTCGAGGGCAGCCGGGTGCGCCCCGGCTGGCTCAAGGAGTTTCTCAAGAATCCCCAGCCGATCCGTCTGTACATGGAAGAGCGCATGCCCAAGTTCCGGCTCGCGCCCGCAGAAATCGATACCATCGTGAACTACCTAGGCACAGTCCTGGTGGTCGACCTGCCTGGCGCGGGGGTCATCCCAAGAGAGCTCACGGCGAAAGGCCGCAAACTCTACTTTGAGAAATATGCTTGCCAGGCCTGTCATCAGCGCGGCGAGCAGGGCGGGGCGATTGGCCCCGAGCTCACTGCGGTGGGGAAGCGCCTTACGCCGCAGTGGTTGTTTTACTATCTGCGCGACTCACACCGGCTGGTGGGTGATGTCCCCGAACCGGCGCTGAAGCTGCCTGAAGAGGAGGCCCGTGCCGTCGCCGCCTTCCTGGGGTACTGATGAGGGCATTCCTTCCCTTCCTGGCAGTGGCCCTGATGACCTTCGGGGGTTTCTGGGTCAGCCGGCCGCCCAGTACGCCAGCAGCGCCATCGGAACCGATTCCGTGGAAGCCGCCGCTTAACCGCATGCAGGAAACCGGCCGGCGGATCTATCTCCACCGGTGCGCCTGGTGCCACGGCAAGGAGCGCGATGGATTCGGCCTGAACGCGACGAAACTGGAGATCGCACCGGCCGACTTCACCGCCCCGCAGTTCCGGAGCACGCATTCGAAAGCGGTCCTGATCGATTGGCTGGAGGGCCGGCGCGTTCGCCTTGCGCCCTTCTGCCCGAGCTGGCAGGAGACCCTCGCACCGGCTGAGCGAGATGCGGTCACCGATTATCTGCTCGGTTCAGTCGATTGACCACGACTTCGCCGTCAGTCCCCCCAATGCGAATGAGATCGATCGAACCGCTCCTGCCTGAACCCAGCGTGCCTGGTTGCGCGGGCTATTGCAGGTGAGCAGTCGGTGTGTAGAATTCCTGTTTTCGGGGCATCGTGGCGGCCGGTCTGTTGGCGGTGGGCTGCTGTATCTAACTGATTTTCTTGAGGACTGGAGCCACGGGTCGGACTTGAACCGACGACCTGCGGTTTACGAAACCGCTGCTCTGCCAGCTGAGCTACCGTGGCGGGCCTGCATTTCTTATAGCACAACGAGCGCCGAGAATGCCTGCCCCATCACGCCGGCGACGGCGTGCTTCTAGCCGGGGTCCAGCTCCAATACGGCGGACACCCGAAACGTTGTTCCGCGCACGGGCTTTGAGCGCAGCCGGGAGATGGAGCCGCGGCGAAGCCACCATCGCCTATTCCTACCAGCATGCCGAGGCTGGAGCCGCATACTACGTTTGACCTGTCACTCGGAAGGTCCTTCGGCGAGAGATGGTCGGTTTCGGTGGTCGGCTTAAACGTCGCCAAACGGCGGTTCCCGCTGGACAACAGCGAAACCTCCCGAGGGACGCACTTCGCTGATCCTCGTCAAATTTTCGTTCAGGTTCGATACCGGTTCCATTACTGATCTCATCTGGTTCGGACTGCGCCTCCGATCCGGTATCATGAGAGCGCTGTGAACGCACCGGCGTCCTCGAAGCTCGCGATCATCGCCCTGGCAGCCGTCCTCCTGCTCGGCGTGCCCATCCACTGGGTCAAGTCGGCCGTGATGGAGATTGATCCGGACGACGTGCGTCTGATGGGCGTCAGCCGGGAGATCGATTCCAGCGCGTGGCACAAGCTGTGGACACGGCACGAGGTCCACTTCTTTCCCCTCTACCGGCTGCTCCGCCTGCCCTTCGACCTCCACTTCCCCGCCTGGTACACACGATTTCACGCCTTGCTCTTCGCCGCCCATCTGGCCAGTGCGGCCTTGCTTTTCTTGCTGTCGCGCCGCTACCTGCGCAGCCCGTGGTCGGCACTGGTGACTTCCCTGCTCTTCGCCTGGTCCACGGTCGGCGATCAGGCTTTGGTCTGGAAAGGCGTGGCCTTTTTTGCCCTCTCCTGGACGTTCACCCTGCTCGGAACTTGGTGCCTGACGCGCGAGGGGACAGCCTGGGGCGTTGCCGGCGGGGCGGCTCTGTTGTGCTCGTTAGGCTTGTTTTCTGGTGTTCTGCTTGTCCTCCCTGGGGTGCTGGCCGCGGTGTGGCTGCTGGAGCCGAAACTGCGCCGCCGGGCATTCTATGCTTGTGGAACGGTCTGGATGGGCGGAGCGCTTGCCTGGCTGATACTGGTTCTCCCACAACTCGACTGGGCGCACTACTGGAAGTTCGGGAGCGCCACTGCCGGACCGATGCTTCGCCTTTGGTGGGCGATAACGGACCTCCTGCTGGCTTACAATTACCAGTTCTTCTCAGGAGTGCGGCTCGTCTCTGAACGTCATACCGCGTTACTCTTTCTGCCACTGCTGTTCCTATTGGTTTTGGTACGTCGCCATCTCGCTGCCAGGTGGATTTTCGCCGCCCTGGCGATGACCGCGCTGCCACTGTTCGTTATGGTGCTAGTCCGCCGCGAGCCAGAAGTGTGGAAAGTCAGCCGCTACGCTTACCAGGCCTTCACGTTCTGGGCGGTACTGCTGGGGGCCGTGCTGGACGGCATTTTGGCATGGCTGGAACCCTGGCCGCGCCGCCGCGCCGTCTTTCTCGCGCTGCTTCCGATACCGGCCGCGCTCTACTGGTGGGGGCACCTGAGGGTGGCCGAGTACGACCGCGCTTATTTCCGCGCGCAACCCGCTGCTTGGCAGGAGCTCTGGTTCGGGTGGGACAGCTTCTTTCGTTTTGCCTCCGAAGACCGTGTCCGGACCGGGACCACGCTGGTATTGCCCGATCTGTTAGTTGCACCGGGGCTAAAGCTTCCCACCGTCTTCCTTCTATGTCATCCGCGGGGCTTGCCAGGACTCACCATCCGGCCTGGTTCGGCGGGCGCCGCACACGAGCAAGCCGAATTTTGGAAGGAAGTGGAGCACGTTCGCTCTCGCCTGCCGATGTTGCGCCGGTTGCCCCTGCCTCCAGACCGTCTCGGGGGTCAATGAAGCTGCGTCACGTTGCTAGAGCGAGGGACAGTTTTTGGCGCGCCCATCCACAGCTTCACCAGCAGGTCGCGCATCTTGGTCACGCCGGTCACCGGGTCGCCCTCGCCTTCAAACTCGATCGAAAGCGCCCCATGGTAGCCCGTGCGGGCCAGGATGCCGAGCGCCTTCGGATAATCGATCGTGCTTTCATTCCCGTACCTGTCGAAGGCGACCACCTTCACGTGGGTATGAAACACGTATGGCGCGAGCTTCTCGATCTCGGCGTACATCGTCGTCCTGTCGTCCCAGTTGCCGAAGTCCAGGCAGGCGCCAACCCAGGCCTTGTCGGTCCCTCGAATGATGCGAATGATTCCGTCGGCGGTCTTGCTCGGCCCGCCGTGGTTCTCGATGGCTAATCGAATACCTAGCTCCTTCGCCAGCGGCAGCATCTCGCGAAAGGCCCGGATGGCCCGTTCCACGCCCTCTCTCTGGTCGGCGTCGTCTCCCCTTCCCGTGCTCCCGACGTTCACGCGCACCACCGGAGCGCCAAGGTAATGGGCGGCGCTCAGAAGCCGCTTGTCCTCCTCGATCTGCTTGCGGTTCGCGGCTTCGTCGTCGGAGACCAGGTTGCCGTCCAGGATCATCGCCGTGAACACCCGCTGGTCCTCGCGCAGGGCCTGCTTGAAACGCTCGAGAGAATTGTCGTCCCGGGATTTAAAGTAGGCAGCCTTCATTGAGAGGCCGCGAACACCGAGCCGCCGCCAGAAAGCTGGCGCGGATTCCACCCTCAGCTCGCCCTTCTTAAACAGGTCGCGAAAGCTGTAGCTCTCTGCACTCAGGATTCCGCCGCCTTTTAGATAATAGTCCGAGGCAGAGGGACGTCTTGCCGCGGCCTTCCAGCCCGGCTCCTGCGGCCCGCCCAGGCCAGTAGGAACTCTCACTACCAGCAGCCGCTTGGGCGCCAGTCCAACTTTCACCCGCGCCGCTTCCCGCATCAGCTCGGTATCGACGACTGAAATGTCATTCGAGCCGGCATTGCTAACGTAAAGAAATCGGCCCTCTGGGCCGAAAGTCATCCAGTTCGGCGCAAGTCCTACCGGAATCGTTGCCAGCAGCCTGTGGTCAGGAACGGAAAGACCCTCCACCGCGTTACCGAAAACGTTGGTGATCCAGAACTGCCGGTTGTCCGGCCGCATGGCGAGTCCGTGGGTCGGCGTATATCCGTAGGTGGAAACGTCGGCCACGTCGGCCGGCGGCAGTTCCACCTTATCGATGACCTTGCGCCCGACCACATCGGCGACGACAAACCCTCGCAAACCCGTCAGGGCGACGTAGAGGCGCCGGTTGTCGCTGGTGATGGCGGCCGGGCGCGGCTCGCCTCCCAGTGGAATGGCGCCGATCACGCTTTGCGAGGCCACATCAATGATGGAAATCTTGTTCTCCCCCATCGAGGTCACGTAGATCCATTTGCCGTCGGGCGAGCGGTAAGCATTGTGCGGGCCGCGACCCACGGGGATGGATTTGATCCTTCGGCGGGCCTCGGCGTCCACCACGTCGGCGTAATCGGCGCTGCGGATGGGCACGTAGATGAAGCGGCCGTCGCCTGAGACGGCGATATGGTTCGGCCGCCCGCCGAGCAGCGCCTTCCAGAGAATGCTGGAAGTGGCCGTATCGATGGCCACGATATCGTTGTCGGTCTCGCCGCTGACGTAAACGCGCGAGCCGTCCGGCGCCGCCTCCAGGCCATGCGGCGTGGGTCCTGTCCGGATGCTGCCGATGGTTTGGCGGGTGGCGGCGTCGACCAGCGTCACGTCATCGCCGCCGCTGTTGGTGACGTAAAGAATCTCCCTCGCGCCGGAGGAAAGCGGCGCCGCCACCGCCGCGAAAAGGACCGCCAATAGAAGACCGCTCTTGCCTGCCGCCATACTCCCCGCTCCAGGGCTTCGCGGACGAGAGTCGGAAAAGCCTGGGTTATTATACGCCCAACGCAGAGGCGCCCGCGATCCATAGATCTGGCTCAGGCCTGGCGATGGCAGGGCAGCCGGCCTTCAGACGCTGACCACAGGGCAGGGTGATTCCCGGATGATGGCGTAGGCATTCGTACGGAGGCGGCCTGCGAGCCCGCTCGCAGCGCTGCGCCCGACCACCAGCAGATCAGCGCCGAAACGCTCCGCGGCCTGACGGACCACCTTGGCCACATCACCGCTTTCCACATAGATTTCGGCCTGCGTCCCCAGGCTCTGCTGCAGTTGGGCGATCTCTTCCGTGGCCCGCTCGAGTACCGCGGCGCGCCATTCGGGAGCGAAAAACTGGCCCCCGTGTCCGGTCACCTCAGGCAGGGTGTTGGCGTGGACCAGGATGAGCTCGGCGCCGAACTCGGCGGCCATGCGCGCCCCCCAGCAAAGCGTCACACGGCTGTGCGGTCCCAGGTCCACCGCGCACGCCACCCGGCGCAAAGGGACGGCATCCATCGCTGGCGCTTCTGACAGGTGTGCGCCGGTCCAGACTGGACACTCGGCGTCGTGCAGAACCTTGGCCGTCACCGAGCCCAGAAGGAATCGCCGGAACGGGCCGTAGCCGCGGGTGGACATCACAATCAGGCTGGCGTTTTCGGCGTGGGCCATCGAGACGATCTTTAGTGCCGGGTTGCCTTCGAGCAGGATTCGCTGCGCCGGAATGCAGTCGAATTCAGAGGACAGAAAGGAATTTAGATCGCCCCAGGCCCGGTCGGCAATGTCGGCAGACAGTTCCCTGCTGGAGACGAACTGGGCGCCCCCCTCAATGGCGGAAATCTCATAGTGCAGAGGGGGCACGACATGCAGCAGCAGGATTTCAGAATGAAAGTGCCGGGCCAAAGAGATCGCGTTCCGTGCCGCCGCCAGCGAGCGGTCGGAAAAATCTACTGGGACGAGGATCTTAGCCAGGGAAAGCATGTGGCACCCCCCAGCTACTTCCTTGCACGAAACGGACCAGAGTAATGCCTAAGAAAATCAACCAAAGTCGGCCTGGAACGCCGCCAAGTGCGGAAATTCACCCAAATAAGAGCTGATTTTCAGCCTTGGGGCATTTCACGCCACCCGGCGATGTGGGTCCCGATGCTGGGCTGGAGTAAGAGGAGCCAGCTACTCAGGATTTGTTCCCCGTGCCGCTAGAGCGGGTACGTTTTCTCGCGGGAGGATTCTGCATCTGCTCTGGGGAAAGGACGAGTCCGCGGCTGATAGCGCACCACACCAGCTCCAGGCGATTGCGGACACCCAGCTTTTCGAATACGCTGCGCAGTTGGTTCTTCAGGGTATTGCGGCTGATGCCCAGCGATGCGGCGACTTCGCGGTTGGTCATGCCCCGGGCCACCAGGGTGGTGACCTGGCGCTCGCGCGGTGACAGTTCCCCGGACGCCCTGAATGAAAAGTGGTCCGAAATACGCATATGATTGCGCTTTGCAGCCCTAAGGCCGCAAGAACTCGGGACGAAAGCCACGGGCCGGGGGGCGGCGCAGGTTCAGCGGGAGGTGGGGACGGTTTCTTGCAGATCGGCTGAGGGCAGCCAGCCCGGAAAGCTTCGTCCATGCAGAAAACGCCGTGCGTCATCCGGGTCGCGGTTCAGAATCCGGCAGCAAAAAACGAAGCTGCACTGCGCCTCGCTGTTGTCCTCGATCCAGCGCAGTGCTTCTTCTCGTCTCCTGCCGGACCCGCAGCCAAGATCTTCAATCGCTTGGACCAACATCGCTCCAGCCAGCCGGTAAATACCCCGGAGACTGGGGGATCCAGCGTTTAATGCCATCGCCTGCACGGCCCTCCTCCTACTCCTGCGCTAGCGTCGAATACCATATATATAACCTTCCGCCGCTATTTGTGAATAGAGCAGCGATACCAAATTTAAGCAGAAGTTATCCCTTAGGAAGCGGTGGCTCAAGAGTACCGGAGCGACGGGGTTTTCCCTTAGCAAAACGCAATGTGCAGGGGCGGACAAAAGGGTACGATGGAAGCTTGCGTTCCTGAACTGGGAGTCATTGATCGCGCAGAGGAATTCAGATGATGCGTAAAGGGCTGCAAGAGCTGCTGTCGGATGCCGTCGCTAAGTATCAGCCGAAGATTCTGGAATTCGCTCGCTCGCTGGTGGCTGTTCCAACCGTGAATCCTCCAGGAGCCTCCTACAAGGCCTGCATCGACCGGATTGCGCGCGAGCTCAGCGCGATCGGGCTGGAACACGAAATAGTGGAAGCGCCCGATGCCGGAGCCCCTCCGCGCTATTCTTTGTCGAGCTTCTACGGAAGAGGGAAACGGACGCTTTACTTCCACGGCCATTACGACGTGGCGCCCGCCTCGGGCGAAGGGCAATTCCAGCCTTACTTGAGAAACGGCAGCCTGTTTGGGAGAGGCTCCTCAGACATGAAGAGCGGGCTCGCGGCGATGATCTACGCGGTCAAGACCATCAAGGACTGCGGCCTCAAACTGGACGGCCGGATCGGCCTCGCGATCGTGCCGGATGAAGAAACCGGCGGCGCACTGGGCTCGACTTATCTTGCCGCTCGTGGCCTGCTCGGCGTAAACGGCATCGGGATGCTTACACCAGAGCCGACGAGCGGCGTCGTCTGGAACGCGAACCGGGGCGCCATCTCGCTGCGCATCACGGTCAGGGGCAGGCCCGCCCACGTTGGCCTGCACTACCGCGGCGTCAATGCATTTGAGCGCATGGTGACGGTGGCCAATGCCCTCCAAGAATTGAAGGCCGAGGTGGAATCCCGCAAGACCGCTTTCCAGATCGAGCCGGAGGCCGCACGGCGCTCCATCCTGTTGCTGGGCGGAAGGTGCGAAGGAGGAACAAACTTCAACGCCGTCCCGGCATCGTGCTCCTTCACAGTGGACCGCCGGTTGAATCCGGAAGAGGATCTGGAAACGGAGAAACGGCGGCTCCTGGCGCTGCTCGAGCGGTTAAAAAGAGATGGCATCGATCTGGAGGTCGAGATTCTTCAGGAAGCCCTCTCCGCCGGGGCGTCGGAAGAAGATCCGGTCGCCCGCGAGCTGGCGCAGAGCGTGAAAGCGGTCACGGGCCGCGCGCCTCGCTTCGAGATTTGTCCCGGCCTGCTCGAGATTCGCTATTATGCCCACCGCGGCATTCCGGCCTTCGCCTATGGACCGGGGCGCCTGGAGGTGTCGCACGGGCCCAGGGAGTTCGTCCGGATGAAAGATGTCTACGCTTGCACGGTCATCTATGCCCTGGTCGCTGCACGGGTGCTGAGCTCGCGGTAAAATCCGTTTTTGTCGTTTGGCAAGAGGAAAGGCCATAGGGAAACATGAAAGCCATCCGTATCCATGAAAACGGCGGGCCCGAAGTGCTCCGCTACGAGGAAGTTCCCATCCCGGCGCCCGGCCCCGCCGAAGCGCTGGTGAAGATCCAGGCATCGGGCGTGAATTTCATCGACATCTACTTCCGCCAGGGGCTTTACAAGGCCGCGCTGCCGATAACACTCGGGCAGGAGGCGGCCGGAGTGGTGGAGAAGGTTGGAGCCGAAATCAAGGACCTGGCTCCCGGCGACCGGGTGGCTTATGCCGGAACGCCAGGAGCCTATGCACAATACGCAGCGGTTCCAGCCGCCCGGCTGGTCAAGCTGCCGGCCGGCATTGATTCCCGTAATGCCGCGGCCGTCATGCTCCAGGGAATGACGGCCCATTACCTGGCCACGGCCACCTTCCCGCTCGAGCCAGGCCACACGGCTCTTGTGCATGCAGCCGCCGGCGGAGTCGGCCTCCTGCTGATCCAGATCGCCAAGATGCGCGGGGCTCGCGTCTTCGGCACGGTTTCAACCGAGGAAAAAGCCGCGCTGGCGCGGCGGGCCGGAGCCGACGAGGTGATCCTCTACGCCTCTCAGGATTTTGAGGCCGAGGTAAGACGCCTGACCTCAGGCGTTGGCGTAGATGTTGTTTACGATTCGGTAGCCCTCACCACCTGGGAAAAGAGCCTGCGCTCGCTCCGCCAGCGCGGCATGCTGGTCCTCTACGGCAACTCGAGCGGCCCTGCCCCGGCCATCGACCCCCTCCGACTCAGCCAGCAGGGCTCGCTGTTTCTCACCCGCCCCAAGCTGGGTGATTACGTCGCTACGCGCCAAGAACTGCTCCAGCGAGCCGGCGAGGTTCTCGATTGGGTTGCCGCCGGGCGGCTCCACGTCCACATCGGGGAGACATTTCCGCTGCAAGACGCCGCCCAGGCCCAAGAGGCGCTGGCGGGCCGCCGCACCGCCGGAAAAGTACTTCTGATACCGTAGCAACGCCGCTCCCTTACTTGGCTTGCGAGCAAGCGGCCGGGGTGGCCGCAGTCCGCGGCTCGCAGCCGTCGGGCGTCGTGGTCCGGCGCAGGCCCCGGCCAGCGGCTCCGGGGCCGAACAGGCTTCCCTGCACGGGAGCGTTTTTCGAAATATCGACGAGCTCGGGGTAGAACTGCAGCAGGTCGGGCGGCGTCTCCACCGGCTCGCC
>JACQDG010000318.1 GCA_016201185.1 Acidobacteriota bacterium
CATCCAGCAGCTCGAGGCCGCCCGCTTCAGCGTGGTCGAGCTGCGCACCACCCACAAGCACGGCGTGGAGCCCTCCCTTTCCGGCCAGGAGCGGGAAAGAGTTCGGGGCCGCTTCGCCCGCAGCAAGGTGCGGCTGGTAAGCCTGGGTACGACCTGCGAATTCCACTCCGCCGAGCCCGCCGTCCGCCAGCGGAACGTGGACCTGTGCAAGCAGTTCATCGTGCTGGCTCACGATGTCGGCGCCTACGGTGTCAAGGTCCGTCCCAACAGCTTCCCGCCCGGCGTGCCTCGCCAAACCACCATCCAGCGCATCGGCCAGGCCTTGCGGGAATGCGGCGAATACGGCCTGCGCTACGGGGTGGAGATTTGGCTGGAGGTCCACGGCGCGGAGACCCAGAACCCTCCCAACATCCTGGCCATGATGAAGGAGTCGAACCACCCGTCGGTCGGCGTCTGCTGGAACTCCAACCCCACCGATGTCATCGACGGCTCCGTGCGGCGGAATTTCGAGCTGCTGCGCCCTTACCTCAAAAGCTGCCACATCAACGAGCTCACCAATGCCTACCCCTGGCGCGAGCTGTTCACCCTGATGCGCCAGTCCGGCTACGACCGCTGGACGCTTTGCGAGGTCGAGCAAAGCAAGGAGCCGGAACGCTTCCTCGCCTACTACCGCGCCCTGTGGACCGAGCTGACGCGGTAAGCAAAAACGCCCGCGGAGACTTGATGTCTTCGTGGTGAACTCAGGGCAGGGTCTTCAAATACTCCACCACCGCCACCGCGTTCGGATGAGCATCGTGGCCCTCTACGCGATGCTATAATCGTTGCGGCGTCTTTGGCAAGCTGTACACTTGGCCCGGGCTAAGGTGCGGCTCCGACCCGACCTCCCGCCTTGGCGTGGAGCGTGGGTCGCTGGTGGTTGCGGTATCCACACTTTTTTCCGCCGCACCTGCCGGGGTTGTTGCACCCATTTAAGCAAGCTCCCGCGAGCGGACGGAAATCGATAATTTCTATCAGCCGGATTTATATTTTCGATTCCTCTAAGACCCCCGCGGGCCGGCGGTTCCGCCCCGGCTCCCACGCCGGCTGAACGGTATGGACTTCGACCAACTGCACACCTTTCTGGAAATTGTCCGGCTGAAAAGCTTTTCGCGTGCCGCCCAGACCTGCTTCCGCACCCAGCCGGCCATCAGCGCGCAGATCCGCCAGATGGAGCAGGAATTGGGCACGGCCCTGTTCGAGCGCTTCGGCAGCCGCATTTCCCTCACCACCGCAGGCAAGATCTTCAGCGAGTACGCCCAGCAACTGCTCGACATCCGGCGGCAGGCCATCGAGGCCGTCAGCGAACTGGACCACATTCCCAAAGGGGAGCTGGTGATCGCCGCCAACGAAGCTACCTGCATCCATGTCCTGCCGGAAGTCTTCTCCGGCTACAAGAAGCGCTTCCCCCAGGTGCAGGTGCAGGTGACCCGGGCATACGGCGCGCGCGCCGTGCAGGCCGTGCTCGAAAACACCGTGGACTTCGCCATCACCCAGCTTCCCATCCAGGAGCGCAAGCTGGAGATCGTGAAGATCTACAACGACGAGATTCGGCTGCTCGTCCCCCCGGGCCATCCGCTGGCCCGCGCCCGCTCGGTGGCCGCGCCGGAGGCCGCCGAGCACCCGCTGCTGCTGCCCAAGACCGGCCGCACACGCTCCCTGATCGACCAGTTCCTGGAGCCGGTGGAGGGCCGCCTGCGGATTTCCATGGAGCTCGAGTCGACCGAGATGATCAAACGCTTCATTATGGCCGGGCTGGGCGTCGGCTTCATGGCCGTGACCAACGCGCGGGAGGAAATCAAGAGGCGGGTGCTGCGGGATATTCCTCTGGCCCCTCTGCCCATCCAGCGGACTCTTGGCCTCATCTACCGCCGCGACAAGCCGCTGTCCAAAGCCGCGCTGGGATTCATAGAAGCCATCCTGGACTTCGCCAGGCAGGTGGAACGTAAGCCTCCGGCCACCGAGGAAGCTCCACCGATTCCCGCCGAGAGGCTGGCGAGCGAGCAACCGCGATGAAGTGTCGGAATTGCGGCCGGAATCTAACCTCCGCCGAAGCGGCTGGCGGCCGCTGCCCACACTGCGGACGGGCGCTCGAGCCGGCCTCCGGCAGCGTGCTGAAGACCCTGAGCGTACGCGTAGCCTCCGCGGAAGGCGACCGGGTCTACCACTCGCTCGACGAGATCCCGCCCGAAACCAGGCAGAAGCTCCGCCAGGCCCTCAACTCTCCGGAGGCGGAAACCATCATCATCGCCGACGAGCAGGGCCGCGAGCGCATCTTCCAGGCCATCCGGGGCCTGCCGCCGCCCTTGCAGAAAAAACTGATGGCTGTCCTGGGCGCCGCCCCCTCCCCGCCGCCGTCTCGCCCGTCCCGCAACGTCCACATCCTGCGAATCGCTTTGGCAGCGGCCGCCGGAGCTTCGGTAGCGCTTCTCCTGCTGTGGATGTGGTTTCGGTAGACTCTTTCCGGCCATGAAATCCCAAATCCGCATCGCCAACGGCCAAGGCTTCTGGGGGGACTGGCTGGAAGCGCCGGTTCGCCAGCTCGAGCAGGGGCCCATTGACTACCTGGTCCTCGACTACCTGGCCGAGATCACCATGTCGATCCTGCAAAAGCAGAAGCAGGCCAACCCGCACCTCGGCTACGCGCGCGATTTCGTTACGTTGATGGGCCGCATCTTTCCACGGTTGGGCGAGGTTCGGGTGATCGCCAACGCCGGCGGCGTCAATCCTCGCGCCTGCGCCGAGGCAGTCTTGGCTGCGGCCCGCGCGGCTGGCCTTCGAGAAGCCAAAGTCGCGGTCGTCCTCGGCGACGATATCTTCGCACGCCTCAACGACATGCTGGCACGAGGCCTCGAGATGCGCGATATGGACACCGGCGAGCCGCTCTCCACAATCCGCAGCCAGGTGCTCAGCGCCAATGCCTATCTTGGCGCCTTTCCGCTCGCCGAGGCCTTGCGCACCGGCGCGCAGGTCGTCCTCGCCGGCCGCTCGACCGATACCGCGCTTACGCTGGCCCCCATGGTCTACGAATTCGGCTGGGGCGAACAGGATTGGGACCGCCTTGCCGCCGGCACTATTGCCGGCCACATCATCGAGTGCGGCGCCCAATCGACCGGCGGCAACTGCCAGGTGGACTGGCAGTCGATCCCCGATATCGCCGGCATCGGCTACCCCATCATCGAAGCCCGGCCTGAAGGCTGCTTCTCGGTCACCAAGCACGCCGGGACGGGCGGGCGCGTCTCGGCCGACGTGGTCAAGGAGCAACTCCTCTACGAGCTCGGCGACCCCCGCCGCTACATCACCCCGGACTGTGTGGCTGACTTCACCACCATTCAATTGCGCGACGCCGGCCCGGACCGCGTCGAGG